>NZ_CP049783.1:4767500-5052500 GCF_015710975.1 Paenibacillus polymyxa
AGTGAATCTGCCTACTTTAGTGTAAGTGAAAGGTGAAACTTCACCAGTTACAAAAAGAATTATACGGCTAATGCTTTCGACGTGCAAATATTTAATGCTTGTCAAAAAATAAATGCTATGATATTTTATATCTGTAACCGGTTACACAATTGGAGTTGAACCTACATTATGACAACAATTAAGCAAGTAGCAAGTTTTGCAGGTGTTTCCGTGGCGACCGTATCCCGAGTTATTAATGAAACCGGCTATGTCCACGAGGATACACGGCGAAAAGTTGAAGCTGCGGTGAAGCAGCTAAATTACAAGCCTAATGAAGTTGCGCGTTCTCTGTATAAAAAGAAATCCAGATTAATCGGCCTGCTGCTGCCGGATATTACAAACCCTTACTTTCCCTTGTTGGCTCGTGGGGTGGAGGATCGAATGCAGGAAAATGATTTTCGTATTATTTTCGGTAATAGTGATGAGGATCGCCAAAAAGAATTAGATTACATGGATACTTTTGTTCAGAATAATGTTGTTGGGGTTATTTCATCTACCAATGACCCTGCTGCCGACTGTTACGCCAAACTGAAAATACCAGTCGTTTTTCTCGATCGGACTTCCAGTGACAGTCTCTCCGTTTATGCGGATGGAGCTCATGGCGGTCGCTTGGCTGCACAAGCTATGGTTGCCCGTGGCAGCAGACAAATTACAGTCATGCAGGGTCCTGCTCATATTCGTCCAGCACAAGATCGTTTTCGCGGGGCAGTGGAAGAGCTTCAGCATTCTGGTATTGCTTACCATATCGTCGAGACAACGTCCTTTTCATTTGAGGAGGCAGAGTCGTGGGCCAAAGAGCTATTCAGCAAATATCCGGATACAGACGGAGTTATTGCCAGTAACGATATTGTAGCTACCGCGGTGATGCATGAGGCACATAGATTAGGAAAGAAAATCCCGGAAGATGTTCAAATTATCGGGTTTGATGATATACCATTAAGCAGCTTGTTATTTCCGCCATTATCAACAATCCGGCAGCCTGCTTATGAAATGGGCTGGGAAGCGGCAGGTCTGCTCATTCAATTGATTGAGCAGTCGCAAGCAACGAAGTCAAGTGTACCTAATCTTCATTCGAAAGTACTTACCTATTCAAGCATACAATTGCCCGTCAAATTTATCGAACGGGAAACAACGAGAAAGGTGGATTATCATGGCTAAAATTTCGGTTATCGGAAGCAGTTCGATGGACCTCGTAGTTACTTCTTCCAAACGCCCTGGTGCTGGTGAAACGGTATTGGGAGAAAGCTTTACAACCGTACCTGGCGGTAAAGGAGCCAATCAGGCAGTAGCTGCAGCACGACTCGGGGCGGACGTTACGATGATTGGACGTGTAGGAGACGACCATTTGGGACAACAGATTTTCCGCAATTTTGAAGAAAATCATGTTCATATTAACTATGTGAAACCGGTTACACACATGGAAAGCGGTACAGCACACATTGTACTAGCCGAGGGTGATAACAGTATTGTCGTGGTAAAAGCAGCGAATAATGAAGTTACACCCGCTTACGTGGAAGAAGCGCTTGATGTTATTCGAAGTTCGGATATTGTATTAATTCAACAGGAAATACCGGCGGAGACGATTGTTTATGTAAGCGAAATTTGTGCGAAGTATCAGGTACCCTTGCTGCTGAATCCAGCCCCGGCTCGTGAGGTGGAAGAAAGCGTAATTGCCAATGCAGCCTACATTACGCCAAATGAGCATGAAGCCGCCATCATGTTTAAGGATATGAGTCTTCAAGAAGCGCTGCGCAAATATCCGAACAAGTTGTTTGTAACGGAAGGCAGCAACGGTGTACGGTTTTTCGACGGAGAACAGGAAGTTGTAGTTCCTACTTACAAGGTCGAAGCCGTGGATACAACAGGTGCAGGAGATACGTTCAACGCTGCTTTTGCGGTGGCACTGGCTGAAGGAAAATCGCTGGCAGACAGTGTGAAATTTGCTAATCGTGCTGCGTCATTGTCTGTTACCAAATTTGGAGCGCAAGGTGGAATGCCAACCCGTCGTGAAGTGGAGGAGCAATTATAATGAAGAAACATGGAATTCTAAACAGTCATATATCCAAAATACTAACGGATCTCGGCCACACGGACTTTATTGTCGTGGCTGATGCTGGCTTACCTGTTCCTGAAGGCGTTACCAAAATTGATTTGGCGCTAAAACTGGGTGTTCCGTCCTTTCAAGACGTTGTTGATGTTATTGCTTCGGATATGGTGATTGAAAAAGTAACACTGGCCGAAGAAATCAAACAAGAAAATGAACAAGCACTCCAGTATATTATGCGCACCTTTGCAGGAGAGCAACTAGAGCATTCGCAGATTATTCAGCCGACTGCCGTCATTGAATTTTGCTCACATGAACAATTTAAGACATTAACTCGGCAAGCGAAAGCTGTCATCCGTACAGGAGAGGCTACGCCGTTTGCCAATTGTATCTTACAGGCAGGAGTTCTTTTTGGATAAATTAGTGTTGAATAAAAAAGGGGGGAACAGCATGCAGATTCAAATGAAAGGAATTCACAAAGCATTTGGAACCAATCAGGTACTAAGTGGTGTTGACTTTGATCTCCGTGAAGGAGAAGTACATGCCCTCATGGGTGAAAATGGTGCAGGCAAATCAACGCTGATGAATATTTTAATCGGACTGCATCGACGCGATGAGGGAACGGTCATCATTGACGGTCAGGAAACCTATTTTGCCAACCCCAAGGAAGCGGAGCAAAAAGGAATTGCTTTTATTCACCAGGAACTGAATGTATGGCCAGAGATGACGGTACTGGAAAATCTATTTATCGGCAAGGAAATGACTTCCAAGTGGGGATTACTAGATAGCTCTAAAATGAAAGCGCTAGCAAATGAGCAATTTAGCAAGCTTTCAGTAAACCTTCCTTTGAACGGTGAAGCAGGCGAGTGTTCAGTGGGTCAACAACAAATGATTGAAATAGCCAAAGCACTCATGACGGATGCCAAAGTGATCGTAATGGATGAGCCGACAGCAGCCTTAACCGAACGGGAAATACAAAAGCTGTTTGAGGTTATTACTTCATTGAAAAAAGATGGTGTTTCAATTGTGTATATTTCTCACCGGATGGAGGAGATATTCGCGATCTGTGATCGGATTACCATTATGCGTGACGGGAAAACTGTAGATACTCAAGCGATCCCCGATACGAATTTTGACGAGGTTGTACGGAAAATGGTTGGCAGAGAGCTGACTGAACGCTACCCGGTAAGAACGCCTGCTTTGGGAGAAGTGGTGCTAGAGGTCAAAAACGCATCACATAAAGGTCTATTTGAAAATGTGAATTTTACAGTGCGCTCTGGGGAAATTGTAGGTTTTTCGGGCTTGATGGGCTCGGGACGGACCGAGATCATGCGGTCGTTATTTGGACTGGATACTTTGGATCGTGGTGAGATACACGTACGTGGGAAAAAGGTGTCTATTCGCAAGCCGGATGATGCAGTGAAACTAGGGATTGGCTTCATTACAGAAGATCGAAAAGATGAGGGCTTAGTGCTGGATTTCTCCATTCGGGAAAACATGGTGCTGACGAATCTGTTCAGTTTTACATCAAAAGGATTTATATCAGGCAAAAAAGAGATGGATTTTGTTAATACATTAATTAAGCGCTTACAAATCAAAACCCAATCAGCCGAAGCGACGGTTGGCAGTTTGTCAGGTGGCAATCAGCAAAAGGTGGTTATTGCCAAATGGGTAGGTATCGGTCCCAATGTGCTCATTCTTGACGAACCGACGAGAGGCGTGGATGTAGGAGCCAAACGGGAAATCTACCAGTTGATGAACGAACTGACCGAACGTGGAGTCGCAATTATCATGGTATCCTCAGAGCTTCCCGAGGTACTTGGCATGAGTGATCGTATTGTCGTGGTGCACGAGGGAAAGATCAGCGGAGAGCTAAGCAGGGAAGAAGCCACACAAGAAAATATTATGACGCTAGCTACAGGAGGACAGTAATATGACAACTATGAATGAAGCAAAAGGTAGCAAAGGCATCCAAATATCACAAATCACACAGAAGCTTGGCCCATTGTTGGGGCTCATTATTTTGGTGATCATTGTATCGGCCTTAAATCCCAGCTTTTTGGAACCGCTTAATATTTTGAATTTGTTGCGCCAGGTATCTATTAATGCGTTGATTGCGTTTGGTATGACCTTCGTTATTCTTACAGGCGGAATCGATTTGTCCGTTGGCTCTATATTAGCACTATCCAGTGCGTTTGTCGCAAATATGATGTTGGCCGGCTTCGATCCGATTTTGGCGATTATCATTGGCTGTGCATTGGGTGGCGTGATGGGAATGGTCAACGGCTTGATGATTACGAAAGGTAAAATGGCTCCGTTTATCGCCACACTCGCAACCATGACTATTTTTAGAGGATTAACATTAGTTTATACCAACGGTAACCCTATTACGGGGCTCGGAGATAGTCTGGTATTTCAATTATTCGGTCGTGGTTATCAGTTTGGTATTCCGGTCCCGGCGATTACGATGCTCATTACCTTTGCTGCTCTTTGGATCATTCTGCATAAAACACCTTTCGGACGCAAAACGTATGCCATCGGCGGCAACGAGAAAGCTTCGATTGTTTCAGGTATTAAAGTACCACGTGTAAAAATCTGGATTTACTCTTTGGCGGGAATGCTTTCCGCATTGGCGGGTGCTATCTTGACCTCACGCTTGAATTCAGCGCAGCCGACAGCAGGTGCTTCTTATGAACTGGATGCCATTGCGGCTGTCGTACTAGGTGGAACAAGCCTTTCGGGAGGACGCGGACGGATTGTAGGTACATTAATTGGTGTGCTAATCATCGGGACACTAAACAACGGCTTGAATTTGCTGGGGGTTAACTCTTTTTACCAAATGGTCGTAAAAGGGATCGTCATTGCTATTGCTGTATTGATTGATCGTAAAAAATCCGCATAATACATCTAATCTTGCATAGAAGGAGACACACAAATATGAAAAAGCTTACATTAATCATGACGGCCTTGCTGCTCCTGCTCATGACAGGGTGTTCCCTGGAACCGCCTGAATGGGCGAAGCCTAAAGCGGCCGCAGACCTGAAGGACATAAAAATCGGCTTGTCGATCTCAACATTGAATAATCCATTCTTCGTTTCCCTCAAAGACGGAGTTGTTGCAGAGGCCAAAAAACAAGGATTGCAGGTTATTGTGGTCGATGCACAAAATGATTCTGCGAAGCAAAGTAATGATGTGGATGATCTGATCCAACAGGGAGTAAATGCGTTACTCATTAATCCAACAGATTCGTCGGCTATCTCCACTGTGGTGCAGTCAGCGAATGCTTTGAACATTCCTGTAATTACGCTGGACCGTTCCGCTGACAAAGGTGATGTGAAAGCGCTAGTCGCTTCAGACAACGTCGAGGGAGGACGGATGGCTGCCAGATACGTGATTGATCAAGTCGGAAAAGGCGCCAAGGTTATTGAGTTGGAAGGCGTTCCAGGCGCATCGGCTACCCGTGAACGTGGGAAAGGCTTCCATGAAGTGGCAGATAAGGACCTGAAGGTCATCGCCAAGCAGTCGGCTGATTTTGATCGGACCAAAGGTTTGAATGTGATGGAAAATCTACTGCAAGGCAACCCGGATGTTCAGGCGGTATTTGCCCACAATGATGAAATGGCGTTGGGAGCGATTGAAGCCATTCAAAGCTCTGGTAAGAATATTCCAGTCATCGGCTTTGATGGTAATGAGGATGCGCTTAAATCAATTAAGGAAGGGAAGCTGACAGCTACTGTGGCTCAGCAGCCTGAGTTGATTGGACAATTGGCAGTGCAAGCAGCCAAGGATGTACTTCAAGGTAAAACCGTGAAAACATCGATTCCCGCCAAACTGGAGTTAGTGGATCAATCCAAATAGGAATGGGCATGTGAACCAACCTATGAAGCTTTCGAACTGATGCAAAGAATACGCATCAGTTCTTTTTTTTGGATATTTTCCCAAGACGATATATACACATAAATGGAAGTTTTTAATTTTTGTATTGTAAGAAGAGACGGTAAAAGATAGAATAACACTTGTATGATAATGAGAATCACTATCATTTCATGAAGGCATATATCTAAGGAGGACGTATATTGTGCAACAAAAGAACAGATTAAAAAGAGGAATTATGCTTGGTTTTGCCGTTTTTTTGATGGTTGTATTGGCTGCATGCGGAAATGCAGCAAGTAGTAACCAGACCAATGACAAGAGTGGAACGGATGCCCTTAACGGGCAATCCAAATCAGTTGCCACGCGCGAATATGTTGATGCCACTGGCAAAAAGATCAGTATCCCTGCAAATCCACAGCGGGTTGTCACGACACAATATTTGGATGCGATGCTGGCTTTAGGTGTTAAACCAGTAGGGGCTGCTTCTCATGTGTTAGAAGGCGACTATTTGAAAGGAAAGATTGACGGGATTGCTGATATTGGGAACCCAACGAATGTGGAAAAGGTACTAGAGCTACAACCTGATCTGATTATAGCAACAGAAGATACCTCGCCAGAAGTGAAGGAGCAGCTGGAGAAGATTGCTCCAACCGTAGCCGTTTCTTTTGGAGATGGAGATGTATTTAAGCAACTGCGGGATGTCGCAGCCGTACTGGGTAAGGACAAGGAAGCCGATCAGTGGATTGCTAGTTTTGACAAAAAGGCTGAAGAAGGTCGAAAAAAGATGGCTGGAAAATTCAAGAAAGATGAAACGATTACCATTTATATGACCTACGGTAAGGACGTGCTGAGAGTGTATGGGGCGCGAAATGTAGGACATGTCATCTACCGTTCACTGGAATTGAATCCTCCAGAGTACATACGTCAGAAGCTCGCAAAGGATCCGAAGTATAACTTTGTATACGATAGCATTTCGATGGAAAAACTGCCTGAACTGTCAGGAGATCGTATTATTATGCTGGTTTACGATGAAGCGACTAAGGACGGAATGTTGAAGGAAATTGAACAAAGTGCGCTGTGGAGAAATCTCCCGGCTGTCAAAAACCACAAAGTGTATTTCATCAAGGCCGATCCTTGGTTTACCTACTCACCACTGGCTATCGATCAATCACTGGATGAGGCCGTTAACATGTTTTCCGTCGAACCTAAATAATCAGCTCATTTAAATAGGAAGGGAGAAGTCTTATGCTAAGACGATTTTTTGAATATTACCGTCCCTACCGGACTTTGTTTATCATTGATTTTACTTGCGCCATACTAGCTGCACTGCTGGAGTTAGCTTTTCCGCTTGCAGTCAATCGGGTAGTTGATGATTTGCTACCCAGTGGAAATTGGAAATGGATTTTATTTGCCTGTTTATCTTTGCTTGGGATTTATGTCGTAAGCGCCGGATTGAACTATGTCGTTACCTATTGGGGACACAAGCTGGGGATAAACATTGAGTCAGATATGCGTAAAAAGCTGTTTGATCGAGTACAAAAGCAATCCTTTCGCTTTTTTGACAATAACAAAACAGGCCATCTAGTCTCCCGTATGACCAACGATCTGATGGATATCGGAGAGATTGCCCACCACGGACCTGAAGATTTGTTCATCGCACTGATGACCCTGGGCGGGGCTTTCGGTATCATGCTCAGCATTAACTGGAAACTAGCAGTTCTGACGTTTATTATCGTTCCACTAATGATTTACCTGTCCTTGTACTTTAGTCGTAAAATGAATGCCGCCTTCCATCGTATGTTTTCTGATATTGCGGACTACAACGCCCGGATTGAAAATAACGTTAGTGGTATCCGTGTTGTTCAAGCATTCTCCAACGAAGCACATGAAATGGAGCGTTTTGCTGAAAATAATGGACGGTTTCGTAAAACAAAGCTGATCGCATATCGCATTATGGCATGGAATTCTTCAATTAGCTTTATTCTGATGAAGCTGGTCTCGTTGTTTGTGCTTGTATGTGGAACATGGTTTGTTATTAAGGGGCAGATGTCCTATGGGGAATTTATCGCATTTGTAATGCTGTCCAATGTATTCCTCGCACCCATCAAACAAATTAACTCTGTCATTGAAACGTATCCCAAAGGAATTGCCGGCTTCCGACGTTACTTGGATTTGCTGGAAAGTGAATCTGACGTAGAGGATCTTCCAGGTGCGAAGACCGTTAAGCATCTCAACGGAGATATTCAATTTGAAGGTGTAACGTTTGGCTATGAAAACAAAGACAAGGTACTGCGCAAAGTGGACCTTGCTATTCATGCGGGAGAAACTGTAGCTCTTGTGGGTCCTTCAGGAGCAGGCAAAACGACACTTTGCAGCTTGCTGCCACGCTTCTATGATGTCGAGGAAGGCAGCATTAAGATTGATGGTATGGATATCCGTGAACTGAAGCTGGATTCGCTGCGGTCCATGATTGGAATCGTACAGCAGGATGTATTCCTTTTTGATGGAACGATTCGTGAAAATATCGCTTACGGCAAACTTGATGCTTCAGAAGATGAGATCTGGGATGCTGCCCGTCGAGCCCAGATTGAAGAACTTGTTCGATCCTATCCAGAAGGGCTGGATACGATGATCGGTGAGCGAGGCGTAAAGCTGTCAGGTGGTCAAAAGCAACGTTTATCCATTGCCCGGATGTTTCTGAAAAATCCTCCAATTCTCATTTTGGATGAAGCAACATCAGCATTGGATACAGAGACAGAAGCTGCAATTCAGCAAGCTCTGACAGAGCTATCTCAAGGTCGCACGACACTCGTGATTGCCCATCGTCTGGCAACGATCAAAAATGCTGACCGAATTATTGTAGTTGCAGATCAAGGGATCGCCGAGCAAGGAAAACATGAAGAATTAATGGCTGTAAAAGGTGCATATAGCCGCCTACACCAAGCTCAGTATGGAACGTAAGAGTCAATTGCGACTTCGTAAATCGAGAGAGGAATGAATGAGTTTGACAAAGAAAATGTGGATTGTGACGATGCTTTTGTCAGTCATTGTCATTCTTAGCGCCTGTGGTGGAAAGGTAAATCTGCCAGACGAAAAGCAAAATCAAGCTTCTGGTGAATCAAAGTTAGCTGCAACGAAAACAGTTAAGACGATTCATGGAGACATTCAGATTCCGGTTCACCCTCAGCGGATTGTAGTAGATATGTACCAGAATGATTTATTAGCCCTGGGTATTAAACCTGTGGGAAGTGTCAAATATTATCTGGATAATCCGTTTTCGAAGGATCTTGTACAAGGCATTGCAAGCATTGGAGACCGTGGTAATGTATCCATCGAAAAAGTATTGGCTCTACAGCCGGATATGATTCTGATTGGTTCCAAAGATGCTTCTGAATATGAAAAATATAGTAAAATTGCTCCGACCATAGTCATCCCTTATGGAACATACAAGAATGTGCATGAGGAACTGACAGCGTTTGGTCAGCTGCTGGGAAAAGAACAGGAAGCCAAAACGTGGCTAGCCCAATATAATCAGCGGATGCAGGCTGCACGTGACAAGTTGAAGGGAATTGTTCAACCCGGAGATACCTTCACGGTAATGGAAGCCTCGGAAAAGGAGTACTATGTATACGGTGATAATTTTGGCAGAGGAGGACAGGCGGTTTACAGAGGATTGAATTTGACACCTCCACCGCTTGTCCAAAAAGAACTATTAGGCGAGACACAATGGAAGTCAATTTCCAAGGAAGTTATTAATCAATATGCTGGCTCTTACATTTTTCTGACGGTTAACAAGGATTTGAGCGGTTATGAAGGAGACAGCATATGGAAATCACTAAGTGCAGTCCGGAATGGGAAGGTTTTTGAGCTTCAGGAGGATCGATACTGGTACTTTGATCCTATCGCTATTGTGGGGCAAGCTGAAGAATTGGCAAATATGATCGTCCAGCGGAATAAAGAAAACGCCTCACAGAAGTAATGGTTTCGGTAATGTTGGCAGCCCTTTGGTATTTATGCCAGAGGGCTTTATTTTTTCACAAAATAGCAGGGCATTAGAGAATCGTCGAAATTTTGCTATTGAAGCCGTTGCCACATTAATTTACAATAGTAAAGATTGCATGATAATAATTCTCATTATCAAACATCATCTCCACTACAGGTTTTCGTGATAGCCTACATACTATTCAACAGTAAGGGTGAACCATAGTTATGAAATTATCAGAATCTTCGGATAGTCCTGCTCAAAGTAATCACAATCAGCCGCCGACTCAATTTCACTCGCGGCCATGGGCGGCTTCGCTTATCCTGACAGCCGGATTAGCACTGTTAGCGTTCGGTATCGCTCTTTCTTTATCATTTGGTGCAGCCTCAATCAAATTGGAGGAGGTCTGGAACGCCGTCTTTCATTTTAATCCTGAGCTGCAAAACCATCAAATTATATGGGAAATCCGTCTACCTCGAATTCTGGGTGGTGTGTTAATCGGAGTTTGTTTTGCCGTAGCAGGGGCCATTATGCAGGGAATGACCCGCAATCCGCTTGCAGACTCTGGCTTGCTTGGGCTGAATTCGGGCGCCAGCTTGACGATGGCGATTTGCTTTGCTCTTTTTCCGGGTACTTCCTTTTTGCAGTTAATGCTGTATTCTTTTGTAGGTGCAGCCTTGGCGGTTGTGATGGTCTATGGTACAAGCGCTATTTCCAAATCAGGTATTACGCCAGTTCGTCTTGTATTGGCAGGTGCAGCTGTCACGGCGTTGCTGTCTGCCTTAGGAGATACGATCAGTTTATATTTTAATGTTGGACAGGATTTGGCCTTTTGGTATGCTGGAGGACTTAGTGGGACCAAGTGGGTTCAGCTAGGCATTGTTGTTCCATGGGTTGTGGCAGCTTTTATCGGTGCTCTCATGTTATCACGCTCCATTACGTTACTTAGCCTAGGAGACGAAATTGCATTGAGTCTTGGTCAGCGAACTGGGATGGTAAAGGTCGCCGGTATGATTCTCGTATTGATCTTGGCGGGTGCCGCGGTATCGTTGGTTGGTTCTATAGGGTTCGTAGGGTTGATTATTCCACATATCACGCGCAAACTGGTTGGGGTCGATTATCGCTGGATTATTCCTTGTTCGGCTATTATGGGAGCTTTACTTATCGTTTTTGCCGATCTGGCGGCCCGTATGATTAACGCACCTGAGGAAACACCAGTGGGCGTACTTATTGCCTTAATTGGTGTTCCATTCTTCCTTTATCTGGCACGTAAAGAAAGGAGGGCACTGTAAGATGAGTAACGTTACGAATGGCGCTATTGCCAAAGCAAGTCACCGTAAAAAAATCCATGATTGGGTCGTTGTTATCATTTTGCTTGTATTGCTCGTTGCTGCATTCACCATAAGCGCGAATACGGGAACGATCCGGCTTTCGCCAATGGAGCTTTTTAGTACCTTGTTTGGACAAGGGACTCCACAGCAGGAATTAATTCTCTTTGAATTCCGGTTGCCGCGAATGGTTATTTCCATTCTGATTGGCGCAGGTTTGGCTGTTTCCGGTTGCATTATGCAGGGGGTATCGCGTAACAGCCTAGCGGACCCTGGTATTCTGGGGATTAATGCAGGTGCCGGACTGATGGTTATGCTGTTTGTACTGCTTTTCCCATCGATGCAAACGATGAATTCATTATTTTTACTTCCCGCTCTTGCACTCATTGGATCGGGAGCGGCTGCTATTCTGATTTATGCTCTTTCTTACAAAAAAGGCGAAGGTATTTCTCCGACAAGGCTATTGCTGAGCGGAATTGGGGTAGCGGCGGGTATCAGTGCTGCCATGATCATTATGACTCTTAAGTTAACACCTGAAAGCTACACGTTTGTAGCTAATTGGTTAGCAGGAAGCATATGGGGTTCAAATTGGAAATTCGTAATGGCTCTGCTGCCTTGGCTAATTGTATTGCTTCCTTTCGCATACTATAAAGCAAATGTTATGAATGTGCTTAATTTGGGGGATCAGACGGCATCCGGGTTAGGTACACCTATCGAAAAGGAACGTATTCTTCTCCTCGCGGCTGCGGTCGGACTGGCTAGTTCAAGTGTGTCGGTTAGTGGTGGGATCGGTTTTGTCGGTTTGGTAGCTCCACATTTGGCAAGAAAGCTGGTGGGTCCGAAGCATAAAATGTTGCTTGTAACGTGTGCTTTAGTCGGAGCACTTCTGGTACTCGTAGCGGATACGATCACACGAGCCTTACCTTTACAGAAAGAAATTCCGACAGGATTAATTGTTGCCATCATAGGTGCGCCATACTTCTTATATCTGCTGAGTCGCTCAAAAGGATAAAAAATAAAAAATAACCTTCAACACCACTAGGCAAGTGGAACTGAAGGTTATTTTTTTATTTTTTGTAGCAGCCTTTCATCTCAACGGGAAGTATTCAAGGCATGAGAGGTTTGATGTAACTCTCTGATCATTTTATGCAACGTGTAATTTTCCTGCCGTGTCACACCGTGTTGATTTTCCTGAACCAGCAGCTGATGAATGTTTCGTTTTAAAATCTCACTTCGACGTTCCAGCATTTCGGTACTCATAAATAAATGAACACTCCCTTTGTCATGAATAAATCTACATTTTAGAAATAAGCATAGACTGAATATAAGGTTGCCTTTCGACTTCTTTAAGTATATCGTGCTGGATGATCAAGGGAAAACGGAACGAGACAGCAAAATACTTATCCTCATCATCCATACCGTGTCGACAGCTACTCACCCATGAGTTCTTAGATATACTTCCTTATGCTGGCGATAACAGGAGATTAGGGACAATTAGCTTCATATATATGGAATCACTTATCAATTTGCTGGAAGCTGTGGTGAGGAGCAACGAGAACAGCAAAGGTTATTCAATGCAATCATTGGTTTATTCCATATCAGCGATCTCAGGTGACCAAACTTTGCAGCCCTAATGTCGGAGTCGTTACAACTACCTAATGAAAAGAAAAGAATAAGAGGCTATAACATTTATCATTATTTGTATTGTGGATATACCGGCTGAACGGCTACCTGCTCAGGATCATGACCGAAGAACAACAGACTCGGCTTGACCTCCTGCACAATCTGCTGAATGCGGGCAATTGACTGGCGTGTCTGTTCACGGTCAAAACCGTCAAATGGCACGTCGTTTGCGTAATTCTCCTGCGTGTAGGCAACATCAATCGTCAGCATGATCGGACCCGATTCCTTTGTTGTGATCAGCGCGGACTGATGACCCGGCGAATGACCCGGAGTATAGAGCAGTTGCAAGCCCGGAACCAGCTCATGGTCCCCTTGGAGCAGTCGGTAATTCAAGTTCGTCTGCACGCATTCCGGCGGCGCATACTCCAGATTACCGATTGCAGCGTCTGCTTCGGTCTGCTGCACATAAATCGGTGTATTCGGAAAATGCGGATTGCCTCCGGCATGATCCATATGCATATGGGAGATAACGATGGCATGAATATCGTCTGGTTGATAGCCGATCCGATCCAGTACTGCCACGATACTATCATCGGCTGTCATACGGGGGATGAAGCGTCCTTCAAACGGTGTACTTTTAAAATAATCTGGGTTGTCGATAAACGAATCTGGCATACCGGTATCTATGAGGATCGGACCGTGATCTGTCTCCAGCAGATACGACCAGATTTGCAGACGCACCAGTTCACCGGGCTGTGCATGATGGTTGAGTGAGGAGCGATCAATATCAAGCTGACCGACCGGCAACCAGTGCAATTTGTTAATCATACAATCATCCTCCAGTATTAGTTTACATAATAATTATTATGTAGTATATAAACGAAATTATAGCTGGCAGAAAATGATGCTTGTACTTCATTGTAAGATGGGGCGATGGAGCCCCATGTTTTCGCTGTAATGCCGCTCTTTCAAAAATTAATTTTTAATAGTTTAAATGATAAGACATGTAGGCGTCCAGCAGAAATTTGTCATCAGGCAGACCAGTTCGGCCTGCTGTATAATCGGATGAATAAAAAAGGGTAACTACATAGACTGGACAAGAGAGACACGCTTTATTTATACTTAAAAAGAGCTCAAAAAAACTGCGTATAACATAAATTATACGCAGTTTAGGTTTAAAACGACTTTTAGATGCTCTCCTGCATAAGATGTCGATTGGATTGTCGATAAAAATCAGACGAAAATGATTGTTTTACAGCATTTTTCGGATTTTGAACTGAATGGAGGCAAGCACGATGAAAAAAGAACTGCGTCATATGAATCTGGATACTATAGACGAAATTGATGAAGTGTATAATGAGGAGCTGGAAGCATTTTTGATCTGGATGAAGGATGCCGGATATACGATACATACGCAAAAGAATTACACAGGGGATGTAAAACAGTTTTTACGTACATTGCGTGATAAACCACTCGACCAGGTGAAAAAGATTCATGTGATGTCATATTTATCTAAAGCGCGGGAGGGAGGCGCCGGAGATAGTACGCGGAACCGCAAGCATGCTGCGGTGAATAGTTTTTTTAGAGCGCTACAGGAATTTGAATTATGCAGCACCAATCCGGCAGCGGGAATCAAAAAAGCAAAGACTGAAAAGAATCGTATGCCCGTTTATCTGGACGAGAAGGACATTCAGCCATTTTTGCTTGCGGTGGAAGGGAAATATGCAAATCGTAATATGGCTATTTTTCTGCTCATGGTCTACATGGGATTGCGGGTGGGGGAGGTTCATTCTTTGAATGTCTCGGATTACAGCCGAGAAAGACGCACATTAGATGTGTTCGGTAAAGGGCGTAAATGGCGTACCCTGCCAGTACCAACGGCTGTATGTGATTTTATAGAGCAAGCGTTGGAGGAAAGATTGACGCCGTGGAGAGGTAAAGAAGACGCGATGTTCGTATCCCAAAAAGGCCGACGTCTGGCAGTGCGTTCTATTCAACAGATTGCTACAGAAACGTTTGAACGATTCCAGCAAGAAAAGGGTATAGAACGTCGAGAGGCTTATTCCAGTCATAAGCTGCGGCATACATTTGCGACGATGCTATTACGTAAGGGAGCAGATCTACGTACCGTACAGGAGCTACTAGGGCACTCATCCATCCAAACGACCACGGTATATACTCATGTTACAGATCGAGAAAAAGAAAAAGCGATGGATAAGCTGGATATTCAGATCCCAATAACGGGATTGTAAGTATGTTCCACGAGTGTATTGTATATTGAAATAAATTTAGGTTTACATAAATATTATTATGTAAACAAATTAAAAGAATTAAAACTTGAATTGCAAATTTTAACCATGATTTTACGTTCTTATTTAATAGCCAGTATCCTATGGTCTTGACAAAGGTAATATTTTGCTACAAGATTAGTGAGATCACTTTATAAATATGGTTTATGAAGTGGTCTTACTAATTTTGTAAACAAAGGAGCACTGTATGGAAAAAGCCAATACAAATTTAATTAAAGAAATAAACTTGAATCTGGTTCGCAAAGTATTGAAGCAGGTTAGCAAGGCCACAAAGCCCCAACTGGCCGCATTGACTGATTTAAGCGTGGTGACTATCAACACTCTTATGCAGGAATTGCTTAATAATGGAGAAATTTTTGAAGATGAAATCGTTCCTTCAAATGGTGGTAGACATGCGTTAACCTATCGTTTTAATTATGAGTATAGTCTGGCACTGATTATACACATTAATGAAAAACAAGGAATGGATGTAGTATCGACCACGGTAGTTAATTTAAACGAGGACGTCCTCATGAAAGAAGAACATCCCTTTCAAATTTTTGATGCTACACAATTTTATTCCATAATTCAAAATATCATTTCTCTTTATCCCTCCATTAAAGTTATTGGTATTGGAATCCCGGGACAATCTGTAGATGGAGAGATTACAGTCAGCAGTCATGAAAGGTTGAATGGAATTCGGCTGGCAGAGGATGTGCAGAGCCAATTTGGTTTGCCAGTTATTGTGGAGAATGATGTAAATGCGGCTGTATGTGGATACGTTTACAGAGAACAGATCGATGAAGATCAATGTGTGCTAGCTGTCTATTTTCCTGAAAATTCACCACCGGGGATGGGAATTTATTTGCGTAATGGGGTTTTAAAGGGCAAGCATGGATTGGCTGGTGAAATCAAATTCCTTCCGTCTATAGTTTGGAATGAAAGCAAGGGAAGAGAAGTTTTTTTCAAAAGTGTATGTGAAATTATTCAAATATTACAGTCTGTATTCGATCCTAATCAAATTGTGATCTATAGAGAGAATATAGAAGAAGAGGCTTTCTATCATTTTTTGGAAGCCTACAAAGCTAAGCATGAGATGCCTTTGTATCCTGACATTGTTCTCTCAGATTTATTTTATGAAGATTTTAAAACAGGGTTGAGAGGGTTAACTCTAAAAGAATTAGAACGTCCTATTATTGTCTTTAAATAATGACATCATCGTATTGAGCAGAGGAGGAAAGGAATGTTGGCAACCTGGTTTCTGATTATTATTTATCTAGCGTTTATTAGCTTGGGAATCCCGGATTCCCTGTTTGGGGCAGCATGGCCTGTGATGTGGCCGGAACTTGGGGCAGCTTTTGGGTCAGCTGGAATAGTATCCATGGTCGTTGCAGGCGGAACCATTGTATCAAGTCTAGCTAGCGGAAGTATCATTGAAAAAATAGGTACAGGTAAGATTACTCTATTGAGCTGCTTTTTGACTGCAGGAGCGTTACTTGGATTTTCTTTTGCGCCTTCATTATTTTGGCTTGTACTATTAGCAATCCCTCTTGGACTTGGCGGGGGAGCTGTTGATGCAGCACTCAATCAGTATGTGGCTACTCATTATAAGGCACATCATATGAGTTGGCTGCATTGCTTTTGGGGAGTTGGAGCTACGATGGGGCCGATAATTATGTCTTTCTACATTTCGAACTACAATTCATGGAGAAGTGGTTACACAGCCGTATCCATGATTCAGTGGGGCCTTGTTATTATTTTGCTCATTACACTGCCATTATGGAAACGTGTTACCGCGATACAAAATCCCATTATTTCTGAATCCCCATCAGACTACTCACAGATGGATGACAATATCGTACATGTTGAGAACATACCCAAACAAAATCCAATTCGAATGAAAGGAGTTAAGAACACGCTCATTGCTTTTTTGTTTTATTGTGGTGTGGAAGCCACGGTGGGCTTATGGGGAGCCAGCTATTTGGTAGGCGCAAGGAACATCACAGCCGACACTGCTGCTGGTTGGATATCTTTATACTATGGTGGAATCACGGTTGGCAGGCTTATTACGGGGTTTGTAACTATAAAAATAAATAATGGTATGTTAATCCGAATTGGCCAACTTACTGCTGTTGCAGGAGGACTCATTTTGTTGCTTCCTTTGCCTGTTGCCTTTTTATTACCCGGTTTTATTCTTATTGGTTTAGGGCTTGCGCCGATTTACCCTGGACTTCTTCATGAAACACCAACACGGTTTGGTAAGGAAAATTCCGCTAAACTCATGGGGTATCAAATGGCAGTTGCTTATACAGGAACGACTTTGCTCCCGCCCATTTTTGGGATTATAGCTTCACAGGTAAGTATTCATTTTTTTCCAGTTGCAGTCGTTGTGTTCCTTCTTTTTATGCTGCTCAGTTCAGAACAAGTGAATCGGATACTGAAGAAGAAAATTTTGAAGAGTTAAGACAAATTACAACTTGACCTGAAACGCGTTTCATCGGCTAAAGTAAATATATAACCTAAAAGAGAAAGGAGAGTACCCTATGATCTCACTCATTTTATTGTGTTTAGTTATATGGGGGGGAACGTATTGTTGTTTAGTGTTATCAAGAGATCCTATAGAAGTAAAGCCTTACCGCTCCATCGATGATTTTTTCGAGTAGCTTTGTATCCACTTAATAAAGATGCTTTTTTTACTCACTTTATTAACATGTTTAATTAAGTGATTTATGAAGTGAACCGAATCTGTTTCGAGCCCATTACATTGGATAGGTTTTGCTAAAGGTCGAGATACGAATACAAGGGAGTGGGACAATGTGGGGATTGAAAATGTCTTAGGTTAATAGAGACTTTGATATTGATCCCTGGAAAGAACATAAAAAACCGTAAGTATGAACTGACAGGTAGGAAACTCTAACAATTAAGGGAGGCTTATTTATGTTTAAACTGGTAGTAAGTGATTTGGATGGTACTTTTCTGAACAATAGTGGTACTTTTGATGTTGAATTATTTAATCAGGTGTACGGAGAGATGAAAGAAAATAATATCGCCTTTGTTGCTTGTACAGGTAAGCAATGTGAAAGAGTAGAAGAGTTGTTTGATGAGCACGGAAAAGGAATCTGGATTTTGGGAGACAGTGTTACTCGTATTAAAAGGGATGGAGTTGTTGTAAAAGAGTTTACAATTGAACGTAATTTGGCATTACAAGCGATCAGTCAAATTGAAGCTTTCGCTAAGGATTTTATTATCATCGCATGTACAACTGAAGCAGCCTATGTCCACTCTCAAATTCAAGAGGAATATTACAAGATTGTGAAGGGCTCCTACAAGGAAGTGCTGAAGATTGATTCGTTTGATCAAATAAATAGCAACTTTCTTAAAATAACTGTTTACGATCCATCAGGGAGAAGTTCCATTTTAAGAAAACATGTTGAAAAGACGCTGCTAGACCAAATTTATATTGTAGATTCTGAAGCAAATTGGCTGGATATTACAGCCCTTCATACCCATAAAGGGGAGACGGTAAGAAAACTCCAAGAGATATTGGGTGTTACTATGGACGAAACCATGTCTTTTGGAGATGGTGAAAATGACGTGGAGCTTATGAGTATTGCCAAATACAGTTTTGCTGTAAAAAATGCTTGTGAGAATACTAAAAATGCAGCAAGTTTTATCACCAAATCCAATGAAGAGAACGGTGTGTTATTAACGATAAAGAAAATGATGGATTTACAAAAGCATTAATATTAATTATCGTTATTAAGAGATACACTCCAGATTTCACATTACCCAATGAGAGGACTATAAGCAGCATGAAAAATAAAATACTGGTTTTTGATATTGGTGGCTCTTTTATTAAATTCAGTTTATATTTTCAAGATAAATTTATGACGAAAGGTAAAGTTGCTACACCATTAGATTCACTAGAGAATCTGCTTATAGTCTTGAAGCAAATTCATAATCAGTTTATAGATGAATGTGAAGGAGTAGCCGTCAGCATGCCAGGTATTGTGGACTCGGTCACTGGTCATATGGTGCATGGTGGTTCGTTAAGGTATATAAACGATATCAATATGATCGAAGTTTTCAAGAAAGCGTTTCATTTGCCTGTAGCTATTGAAAATGATGGGAAGTGTGCAGCTCTTGGAGAAGTATGGCGCGGCTCACTACAGGGGATCGCTGATGGTGTTGTTTTGGTAGTTGGAACAGGAATGGGCGGTGGAATCATCTCTCAAGGAAAATTGCTGAAAGGTCATCATTTATCGGCTGGGGAATTCTCCTTCATCAGAACTAACAATGAGCATGCAGACAATGTTGATTATCTGCTTGGTATGCAAGGGAGTAGTTCTGTTTTAGCTAAAACTGTTGCCAAGGCTAAAGGACTTCCTGAAGATGCTATAACAGGTGAAAGAGTATTCAAGCTTATTGAAGAAGGTGATCACACGGTACAAAAGATTTTTCAAGAATACTGTAGGAACATCGCAACACAAATTATTAATTTACAAACAATTCTTGACCCTCAAAAGTTTGTGATCGGGGGAGGCATATCTGCCAATCCTTTGCTGGTTGCTACCATTAAAGAAGAATTAGAGAAGCTTTACCTGCATTCGATCTTAAATTTTGTGCGTGCAGATATTGAACAAAGTAAGTTAGGCAATGAAGCGAATTTGCTAGGTGCTATATACAACTACATGCAGTCACACCATCTTGAGGTATAAGATAAAATAAAAGCAAAAGAGCGTGCCTTGATACTTAAGACACGCCTTTTTGCTTTTGTTAGTTTACATAATATATATTATTTTTATTTGTTTAATACGTATAACATTTCAAAGCAACTTATTTTTCATTTTCCGGGGGAGATTCAATTATCAGCCCCTGAACATGCTTGCGCGTTAGAAGCTTCCGTTTTTTGCGGTTTTCCTTTGTTTCTAACACAATATCCAAATCATAGTCGTCAGGATACAATTCTGTTGCAGCGATGTGAAGAGTGAGCCTCTTTTTGTTTATGATCAGTTTTTGTCCTTGAATCAAAATTCCAACATTGCCTCGTTCATCCTCGGTTTTGTAAACAATACCGGTTCGATCTAGGTAGCTGGCATAAACACTATCTCCAAGAGCAAATGGCTTGGTTATGAGCGGGTGCTCTTGTTTTCCCTGTTTTGCGACTGTGCGGTCTGTAGATGCTTTTTTAGAGGCAGGTTTAAATACATCGTCAGACTTTTTATCATCAAAAGAAGGGGGAATAACCAAAAACTCCTGTGCATCCTGAGACGTTCTTCCAGCAGAAATGGCCTCAGAACGCTCGATAATGCGAGTCCACATGCCTAGCTTCAAAGCAATTGCGTATGCGTAGCTTTCCCCGGCCTCGCCGATGCGAAGTCGGTACAAGGGTTGCAACGTTTCGGTATCAAACTCCATACGAGCATTTTGGAACCCCGGTGTGTTTTCAGCAAAATGCTTGATTTCGCTAAAGTGCGTGGTAGCCACTACTGTCGCACGGCGACGATGAAATTCTTCCAGCAACGCGATAGATAGGCCTACGCCTTCTCCCGGATCAGTACCAGAGGCCATTTCGTCGATCAGGATCAGAGTAGAGCTGCCTGCCGTTTCCAAAATGCCAATCATATTGCGAATATGAGCAGAAAAGGTGCTCAAAGCATGTTCAATGCTTTGGCCATCCCCGATGTCTACCACAATGTCCTCGAATACAGCCATTCGGCTACCTTGCAAAACAGGTACCAGCAGGCCGGATTGCACCATGAGTGTTAACAAACCTACGCTTTTGAGAGCCATCGTTTTTCCGCCTGTATTCGGCCCGGTAATAATAAGTGAAGAATAACCTTCACCAATTGAGAAATCAAGCGGCACCATAGTATGGGCCATCAATGGGTGACGTGCACCATAGATATCTATTATCCCATCATCGTTAAGCTCGACAGAGACAGCATCCAGAGTCATAGCGTATTTGGCTTTAGCTAATAAAAAATCCAGTATGCCTACCGTCTCTGTATTAATGCTTAGTTCACGGTTGTATGACTCAGCCATTGCGGTCAGGTCTCCTAGCACTTTCATTTCCTCTTTTGATTCTTCTGCCATATTTGCGCTCTGTTCGAATTGCAGATTTATGATCTCGGCAGGTTCCACATAGACGGTCTGACCGCTACCTGACTCATCCAGTACATTGCCTTTCACCTGTTTGCGGAATTCTTTTTTGATCGGAAGGACGTAACGGCCATTGCGCTGACTGATCATATTTTCCTGCATGATGGATCGGTGACGGCTGATAAGAGAATCTAGTTTCCTCTTGATACGTTCTTCAGTAACTGCAATTTTTTTGCGAATTTTAGCTAGTTCTTTACTGGCATTATCCGTTACTCGACCCGAATAAATGCATCTCTCGATTTCGGATAGGAGTGACTCCATGCCATACATGGAAGAGGCATAAGCACTGACGGTTGGAGCTGAATCCGCCTTGGCATGCATATATTTCATCAGCTGCATGCAGCTTCTGATGAATTGGGCCAAATGAGAAAAATCACGCTCGCTGAACATATAGCCAGTTCCCAAGAGGTGCAGAATGTGCTCCATTCCTTCCAATGAAGGAACAGGTACGCTAGCTCCGTGGCGAATGAGCTGTAAAGCTTCGCTCGTTTCGTTAAGACGAATTTTGATTGTACGGATATCTGTAATTGGCTGCATGGAAGCGGCATGCTGCTTACCTAGGTATGAAAAAGCACATTCAGACACTCTTGTTTTAATCTGGTCATATTCCAAACGCAACATTGTAGTTTCATTCATGGATAAATCTCTCCTTTAGTTGTGTATTGACAGGATTTTTTAAAACCTTTCTGAAAAACAAAAAAAGGGCGGAGAATGAACAAAACGTTCATTCTCCGCCCTTTAAGGGAGAGGGAGTGTATCATCAAATAAGCCTATAATCCAGCATGTGCTCTCATCAATTCTGCGTTTTAATCCACAGGCCAACCAACATATCAGTTCATTGGCTTATGAATAGAAAAACGTGTAAAAGGAGTTCACAAAAGTTGGAAACAAAAAAACCGTGCTGAACACAGCACGGAATAAGGCCTAGATGAAAATAATCCCTAAGGCGATTTATGATATCCGCATGTTCTTAACTAATACCAGGGTAAAAACTCAGCAAGAAACAAACCTGTCCCTAAAGGGTACAAGCGCCTGATGGTCTTCCCTGAATATGCAATTGCTTAGTTAAGAACGTTCACCGACATTAAAATCTCTCCCTTAATTGAAGATCTATCCATAATATACGATCAGACAGGTAATGAAGTCAAGGGCAACTTCTTCAATTCGATGTAAAAGTGACCATGAGGATAATGGGTTTATGTAATATATATTATGTAAACCCATTACTCAACGAATGATTATCATCTTTTAATTGAGAATGATAATCATTATAATTGTAATGGTGAATGAAACTCGTATGTCCTGCGAATCCAGCTATAAGAAGGAAGTGATGACAAGATGAAGACACAAACTTCACCGTCTACTTTTAATGAATATTTTAATCAGATAATCGATTCCAACTTAATGATTCATGAAAATAGCTCCACTCCAGCAGGAATACAGCACGAACATTTTTATCAGATACCCGAAAAGTGGGGAGACGGAATACATCGAACACATTTTTTACGCAATGGCCTTGAGCTATCACAAAGCAAAATGTTATTTCATGAGCCAGTCCAGATATCAAGAAGAATTGATAAGCCTTATCTGGAGTTGGCACTAAACATCGATTATTCCGCCACTTGGTCTGTGGATGATTTTCGTTCAGATCGTGAGCACGGGGGACATGTACAGCTCGTCTACATGAATGATGTGAAGATTCACGCAGAGATAGCAGCTAGTAATGTGATGAATCATCTAGAGCTGCGTTTTAATCCATTGCTATGGCAAGAGTTACTACAGGAACTGGGTATTCGTTTGGAGCAATCTTTTGCTTGCATAGAAGCGTTGATTACTCCTGATATGCGGGCTATTGCTCAGGAATTGTCGTCTCATTCTTATGAGGGCATAACCCGTCAGCTTTTCTTGGAGAGCAAGACGCTGGAATTGATGGCTCTGTTTTTGCAAGAAATACGCACTTCTCCACCTAAACTTTCTATGACAATTAAACCCACTGATGTGCAATGTATTCACGAGGCGCGAGACATTTTACTCCGTACACTGGTGCAGCCTCCCAGTCTGATTCGGTTGGCACAGATGGTACATATTAATGAGCAAAAACTGAAAAATGGCTTTAAAGAGCTATTCGGCACAACAGTATTTGGCTTTGTGCGCCAGCAGAGACTGGAAAAAGCCAAGCAACTGCTAGAACAGGAGCAGATTTCAGTCAGTGAAGCGTCAGCGATAGTCGGCTATAGTAACTTTAGTCATTTTGCCGCACTATTCCGTAAAACATATGGCTACAATCCAAGTGCCTACCGAAAAAATAAGAATTTATGCTCCTTATAAAACCTTCATCTTTATAAAACTCTCCTTCCAGTGGTGATGTTTCTCCCGGAATTGGCGGTAGGAAGCAGAATGTGGGCCTACAATAGACACAGGCTCAAGCATTCTGCAACTGCCGTATTTGGAAAGGAGAAATGATTCATGCAACCAAAAACGGGCATTGCCCGATTACTTCAAATCGCTGGGGAAAAACGCGGATTACTTGCTGTTTCCGCTTTATTTTCCGGTTTAAGTGCCATTTTCATGCTGGTGCCTTATGCTTCAGTTTATTTTGTACTCAAGGAGCTACTTGAGCACGCTGCACAACCTACAACAGCAGACGGGCCATTGATGATTCAATGGGGACTGATTGCTTTAGCAGGTTTATTAGCCAGCCTTATTACAATGTACATCGGCGGGCTTATCTCACATATTGCGGCTTTCCGTATTTTATACGGCTTACGCGTCAAGCTGTCTGCGCACATCGGTAAGCTCCCCTTAGGATGGCTTAATGGCACTTCCACGGGGGCTGTCAAAAAGACCTTGGAGCAAAATGTGGAAAAAGTAGAGACGTTTGTCGCTCACCAATTACCGGATCTGGTGCAGGTTATCGTGACAGCAGTAGTGATGATTGTTGCCATGTTTAGCTTGAATATATGGTTGGCGTTCGCTTGTATCGTGCCGATTCTGCTTGCTTTCACCGTTCAAATGAGGCTGATCGGTGGCTCCAAAACACAGGATAACATCAAGGAATATTACAACTCACTGGAACGTCTAAACGGATCGGCTGTGCAGTATGTCCGTGGTATACCCGCAATCAAGGTGTTTGGACAGACGGTGCATTCGTTTCGTAAGTTTTATTCCGATATGGTGCATTATCGTGAATATTGCATGAGATTCACTGACCAATTTGAAACTGGTTTTCTCGTCTTTAAGGTAATTATTGGCTCATTCGCTGCTTTTGTACTTCCTGTCGGTGTATACCTGTTGAGTGGTAACCCGCAGAATGTTGCATTTGCCTCGGTGTTACTATTTTTTCTGGTAATGGCCCCCGGGGTGTCAGCACCCATGTTTAAAATTATGCATCTCATGTCTTCAATGCGTGATATTAATGAAGGCGTTGATCGGATTGACCGTATTTTTAAAGAACCTGCAATACAAGAGCCAGCACATCCGCAAAAGCCGACTACTTATGATGTGCAGTTCGAGCAAGTTTTCTTTTCCTATGGAAACACAGAAGAGGTTAACAAGCATGAGGACGGAGATGACAATCCATCGACCTATGTGCTGTCTAATATCACTTTTACGGCAAGACAAGGGAAAATGACCGCTTTAGTCGGCCCGTCTGGTTCCGGTAAATCGACGATCGCCAATTTGGTGCCGCGTTTTTGGGATGTACAGGAAGGTGCAGTCCGCATTGGTGGGGCCGATATCCGCCTGATGAGCACATCTAACCTGATGGATACGGTTGCTTTTGTATTTCAGGAAACTTTTTTGTTTTATGACTCCGTATTTAACAATATTGCCGTAGGTGATGCGAAGGCTTCTATGGAGCAGGTTATAGCGGCTGCAAAGGCAGCACAGTGTCATGAGTTCATTTGTAAGCTGCCGAACGGCTATGATACGCTCATCGGAGCTGGAGGGGTATACCTATCGGGCGGAGAAGAGCAGCGACTTGCGGTAGCACGTGCCATTCTCAAAAATGCACCTATTCTCGTATTGGATGAAGCTACGGCATTTGCTGATCCTGAAAATGAATATGAAATGCAGCTGGCATTAAAAGAACTAATGAAAAACAAGACGGTTATTGTTATTGCACACCGTTTGTCTACTATTCAGCATGCGGATCAGATTCTGGTGCTTCAGGAAGGACGTATTGCTGAACGGTGTCAGCACAGTGAGTTGCTGGAAGTAAACGGCCTGTATGCCCACTTATGGCAGGCCTACACGGATGTCGGACAATGGCAGATTGGGGCACGGGAAGAGGAGGCGGCTCAATGATGAGAATGTTGCAAAGTATCACGGCTGGAAATCCAAGGGTACTGTTAAAACCGGTATTATACACAACCTTAGCCAATATCGCAGGGTTGGTTCCTTTTGCCTTGCTGGTAGGGGCGGCCCGTCTGATTTTCGAGCCTTTCATCCATCCGGGAGCTTCGCTCCAATCTGCTGGCTTATGGTGGATTAGTGGAGGTCTGCTCCTGTCGCTACTTCTGCTGTTTCTGTGTGAGATTCCGGCTTATCGTTCCCAATACCGTGGAGCCTATGATGCCTCGGTAACCGGGAGGTCGCGTCTAGCTGAGCATTTGCGTAGACTATCTCTGGGATTTCTGAACAAACGCGATCCCGGTGACCTAGCCAATATGATGATGGGTGATTTTACAATGGTGGAACATGGGATTTCCCATTTGGTGCCGCAGATGATCGGGGCGGTGACGATGCCGCTTTTGGCATTAATTGGATTATCCTTTTTAGATTGGCGGATGGCGCTGGCATTGTTTGCTGCTTTTCCGGTGGCCATTTTGTTGGTATTGCTTACTTCCCGTATCCAGCGGCGGCTGGGGGCCAATCATATGCGTGCCAAAATCAATGCTGCGAATCGTCTACAGGAGTATTTAAATGGTATTCGGGTGATTAAAGCCTACCAGCTAACTGGTGAGCGTTTTGTCCGGCTGGAGCTTGCGTTTAGAGAACTGATGCGGCACAGCATCCGTATTGAAGGGTTGTTAGGACCGATTGTATTGGCTGCTATTGCTTTCATGCGGTCTGGCTTGACGTGGATGGTTATGATCGGTGTATATCTACTGCTGGCGGGTCAGATGGATGTTATTGTGTTTGTTTCTTTTCTGATTGTAGGAACACGTATTTATGATCCCCTAACCACTGCACTTGTAAACTTCGCTGAATTTAGATACCACGAGCAGGCAGGTGAACGTATCGTCCAATTGCTGAACGAGCCAGTGATGCCGGGTGACCAGTTGCCTTCGGAGAGACACGATATTGAACTAAGAAACGTAAGTTTTGGATATGGTGATCAGCCAGTATTGCGGAATGTGAGTATGTCTATGCCGTTTCGTTCTTTCACAGCACTAGTAGGACCCTCCGGCAGCGGAAAAAGTACGGTATTGCGGATGATTGCCCGCTTTTACGACCCGGATCAGGGCAGCGTGCTATTAGGTGGAAACAACATACAACAGATGAATACGGAAGCGCTATTGCGCAAGATATCTATGGTGTTCCAGGATGTATATCTGTTTCAAGATACCATTGCGAACAATATTCGATTTGGCAAAAGCGATGCTACACAGGAAGAAATCGAAGCTGCTGCTCGCCAAGCTTGTTGCCATGATTTTATATCCAGGCTACCCAAGGGATATGATACCCGGGTAGGTGAGGGAGGCAGTACGTTATCGGGCGGCGAGAAACAGAGGATATCCATTGCCCGCGCTATACTTAAAAATTCGCCGATTGTTTTGCTAGATGAAGCTACGTCTTCGCTGGACCCTGAGAATGAAAGGGATATTCAGCAGGCTATTAATCGTCTTGTACAAGGTCGAACAGTTATTGCGATTGCTCATCGGCTCAAAACGATTCGAAACGCAGACCGTATTGTAGTGTTGGACAAAGGAAGGGTCGTGGAGCAGGGAAGACATGATGAACTGTTGGATAACAACGGCCTATATGCACGATTGTGGAACAGACAGCATGAGGTAAGAGAGTAATAGTCTGTATGAACTCAGGATACAAACATTAAGAAACCGCCCCGGGAGATGTCATATCTACCAAGGGCGGTTTCTTGTGGTGTTATTCAGAATCATCGGCTATGACAGCTTGTACAGGCTGCCTGTCACGTAGCAATGGTAACAACAGCATCGCTCCCAGTAAAAATAAACCGGCACTCACGGTATATACGGTGTTCAGGGAGGATTCGCGTTTGAGTGTACCGCCGATGCTCATACCCACGACCATCATCCCCGAGAACAGGGGAGAGAGGGCACCACCAACGCGGCCGATAAAAGCAGCTTCGGCATTTTTCATCATCATCGTGTTGATACCAATATGAATGCAAGGATAAAATAGACCGCTGAGTACTTGCAATGCCATTGTCAGCACAATATTGTGCGACCATCCGACTCCAAAGGTTGTCAGTGTGCTGACCAGAAGTCCAGTCGCCAGCAGCAATTGCGGCTGGACTTTTTTGGCAACCCCCATAATCAGACCGCCGCCCAACAGCATAGCCGCTCCGTTCGCCATTAATGGCCATTGAAGAAATTCCTTGTTTTGCCCAAGGTTCTCGATAGCTACAAAAACCATTAATGGTTGAATAAGTCCGACCGCCAGCCCAATTATGGTAAATGTTCCTCCAAGCGTGCGAAGTGTACGGTTATTCCATACATAACGTATTCCTTCTTTAAGCTCTTCAATGAAATGAGTTGGTCGATCTATCTCAATTACTTGCTCATCTTGTGGGATACGAGTTAGAACAAGCGCAGAGATAAGAAACAACATTCCTGTTATAGACAATGAAGAGAAAATTCCAAAGTGTTGATAAATAAATGTACCGACGACAGGACCGATAACCATAAATAATGCCATGAGAGACTGAAAAAGAGCCATCACTCCCTGAAGCTGTTCTGGTGCTACATGCTGCTTTAATATTTTCATCGCAGATGGCTGAGAAAATTGAGATAGAATGGCCGAGAAGAAAGTGGATAGCAAGAGCACCTGCCATGACCCGTACCATAATGCGAGCAACACGATAAAAATAGACGCGGCCGACAGCAGATCGCAACTAACCATTGTCCGTTTAGGCCGCCAACGATCTGCAAATGTACCTCCAATGATGGCAAACAGAAAGATAGGCGCAAATTCAGCAACCGAAATGAGCGATACGTATACAGGATCATTATGGGTCAGATCTGTTACATACAACAGTATGGCAAAGTTCCGCACCCAGATGCCAAAATTTAGCAACGCATTGGAGGCGATAATGGTCCTTATATATGGATTTTTAAACAACAACAAACTCTCCTTTCCAGTTTTCAGAATATTTACTTGAATATTTTTATAAACAAAATTAGAATTTGTCTATATAATAATAGATAATATAATAAATATACTGTTATTTAGTCAAATGTTTTTTGTAATCCCTGAATAAAATAGAGAATAGAAAAGGAAATAGTCAATCATGCAAAAAAGCGGATTAGAATAGAAGAGGGGTGGATCACTACATATTTACAAATTGGATGGTATATCCAAATAAAAAAACAAAATTACATAATAAATATTATGTTAACTATTGCGTGTCTATTATCTATCAGAATCTGAATCCGATGTACCTTTTAAAATCATAGTGATATAATTACGCGTACATGCCTGAAAAGGAGCGTATAGAACGTAAATGAACTTTCAAGTGGACTTTTTATCTTTTTTTGTGATTCAGGTAGACGGTAAAGAAGGACAAGGCGGTAAGTCCTACAAGCATTATGCTACAATGGATGACTATGATTACGATGAGAGTGATGTCAAAAAATTTTTGGACGGGGAATTTGCTCGCATTAGCAAGCGAAAGGTTGAAAAAAATCCCAGCACAGAGCAGGCACCGACCAAAATCGGCCGCTTTATCGTCGAACCGGAACATGAGCTGAGCAGTAATCCGAATTTCAATATGTTCGCTCGACTACGAGCAGCAGAGGATAAGGAAGATTTTAAAAATGCATGTGATGACCTGGTGCGGATGTATCTGGATACAAGCGCGGTACGAGGTGGAGCACTGATCATTGTACAGGCTACATTAAATACCCACTCTGACGACCCGTTTATTTTTGTACTCAAATGTGATTTTGAACCTAAAATTGCACGAATTACTGAAAGCAGCCTGGTCAGTGAGGTCGAAATGGCCATTTCAGCCCGTAATATGAAATCCATCATGTATCCATACATGATGGAGGAGGGTATGAACGATGAGTGGGAGCTTAAAATACATCAGTCTTCGCATGCGCGGTATTTTGAAGACTTTTTGAAATTCGTCACTTATGAGCAATCCATGCCGGAAATTGTTAATGAACATGTCATGGGCTTTGTTCAGAACTATGTAGAAACCAAATGGCCGGATGCATCTAATGAGGAAAGACAGCAGGAAGAGCGCGATCTGGAACTGTGGGCGGCCAGCGAAAAACGGGATCTACAAGGAAAATGGGAGCCTCTTCAGGTCGTAGAAGCTGCGCAGCATATTGTCGAGCTAAAACCGGAAATTGAAGTTCGTTTCAAACTGGATGATACGGCTGTGCGTGGGTTACTATCCGACTTTGGTGCCAAGCTGCATATCACGAAACTTCATGATAGATATGCACTTATTATTGAAGGTGATGCATTTACGTTTGAAAAGGGATTTTCTCCGATTGAGCTGCTACAACCTGAATCCTTTGAAACGGTGGCTGAGCGACTCAAAGAGAAACGGCAACATGAAAATGAGGGTATGGATGGCGATACACCACCTTGGTAATTTGGAACGTATAGCAGGGCGACAAACTGAATTTTATTATCAAAAAACGGACCTCACAACGGATGTATCCGCTGTGGAGGCCCGTTTTTGTTTAGCTTTTATGTTCCTAACTTACTGAATTACATATGCACTTTACTAATTTGATCTCTTAGCTTGTCCGCAGATTGAATCAACCTTGCACGTTCCTCGTCATTGAGTGGAAGATCCAAAATTTCACGTACTCCATTGTGATCGACGATACTTGGTACACCTAAATAAACATCAGATACACCGTTATAATCTTCCAGCAGGGTGGACACATTAAGTACCGACCCCTCATCTCCAAGAATAGCGGCTACGATACGGTCGAGAGCCAGTCCGATGGCATATGATGTTGCGCCTTTGGCATCTATAATTTCATAGGCAGCATTTTTGGTGTTTTCAAAAATTTCATTTTTCGTTTCTTCGCCCAGTTCCAGAGGTGTTCCAGCAACGTTAGCTGTGCTCCATACAGGTAATTCAGAGTCACCATGTTCACCAATAATATGGGCGTGGATGCTTCGTGGGTCGATACCCTTTTGCTTCCCGATCAGATAGCGGAAACGTGCGCTGTCCAGCAACGTTCCTGATCCAATGACTCTGCTTGAAGGCCAACCACTGCGTTTCCAAGAGATGTAGGAGAGAATGTCCACAGGATTGGTTGCGATCAGCAAAATGCCATGTGTATTGACCTTGACGATATTATCAATGATACTTTCAAAAATTTCGGCATTACGCTTGAGAAGATCAATACGTGTTTCTCCCGGCTTTTGTGAAGCTCCCGCTGCAACAATGATGATATCTGCATTACGGCAGTCTTCATAATCACCCGCCCATACTTTGACACCGCCGAGAAAAGGAAGCCCATGATTCATATCGAGCATTTCCCCCTTCGCCTTTTTGACGTTGACATCAATAAAGACAAGTTCTTGCATGCGTTGGCGCAGCAGTAGGGTATAGCCAGTTGTTGTACCGACCGCTCCCATGCCGACAATAGCCACTCTACTTCGTTTGTAAGGTTTTAAGCTCATTAAATCCTCATCTCCTTCTCGGGTTGTATACCTTTTCATTTTGGGGTATTTCTTTAAAATTTATGTTTCTAACTCAGTGTACCGTATATATTTACCCACCGTAAAGAATTATGACATTTTTCCTTGACTTCAAAGGCGAGCTCGCTAATAATTAATCGAACGATAGGAACATGCACTAAAGCGTTGCAGCACCGATATTGACGTAAGAAATTATGGAAAGAGGATTAGGAATATGGACTTATTTCGAAAAAAAACAGGACTGCTCTCGCACGAGGAAAGCAGATCTACAGGTCGCTTAAAGAGAACAATGGGGCCTTTTGATCTCACCATGCTAGGAGTAGGATGCATCATCGGGACAGGGATTTTTGTTATTACTGGCAAGGCAGCAGCAGAAAATGCAGGTCCCGGCTTGATGCTTTCTTTTGTTATTGCAGGGATTGCCTGCGTATTGGCAGCCTTGTGCTATGCAGAGCTTTCATCTACAGTTCCCGCGGCTGGGAGCGCTTATGCATATAGTTATATTGTTTTTGGAGAAGTTCTGGCCTGGGTACTAGGTTGGGACTTGATTCTGGAATATGGAGTGGCGGCCGCCTCTGTGAGTAGTGGCTGGTCTGCTTACTTTCAAGGCTTGCTGGCCGGATTTGATATACATCTACCGTTAGCTTTAACCGCAGCCTTCGATTCGACCAAGGGGACCATTATTGATCTGCCAGCGGTGTGCATCATCATGCTCATCACACTGTTGCTTAGTCTCGGAGCCAAGGAAACGGTCCGATTCAATTTCATTATGGTTTGTGTCAAAGTCGGGGTCGTACTGCTATTTATTGGAATTGGAATCTTTTATGTTAAGCCTGCCAACTGGACACCGTTCTTGCCTTATGGATTTTCTGGTGTATTGAGTGCTGCGGCAATCGTATTTTTTGCTTATCTAGGCTTTGATGCTATCTCAACTGCTGCTGAAGAGGTACGCAATCCGCAACGGAACATGCCCATCGGCATTATTTCCTCTTTAGCGATCTGCACGATATTGTATATTGCCGTTTCAGTTGTGTTAACGGGAATGGTACCTTATACGCAGTTGGGCGTTAGTGATCCGGTTGCGTTTGCTCTCCGCTTTATTCATCAGGATTTTGTAGCTGGATTAATTTCAGTTGGTGCGATTGCAGGGATGACGACCGTTTTGCTGGTGCTGTTGTACGGCCAGACACGATTAATTTTTTCTATGTCACGAGATGGTCTTTTACCCGTTTTTCTTTCTAAGATAAATGCCAAAACTCAAACACCGATTCGAAGCACATGGCTGGTGGGTAGCATTATCGCATTGGCAAGTGGTTTGTTCCCGTTACATGCACTGACCAACTTGACGAGTATTGGAACCCTGTTCGCTTTTGCTGTAGTTTCGGTTGGGGTCATCGTTTTGCGGAAGACACGACCAGATTTAAAAAGAGGGTTTACCGTACCATGGGTTCCGTTACTTCCGCTACTGAGTGCTTTGGTTTGCATCGGTCTGATGCTTCAGCTTCATATCAGCACCTGGATCGGATTTATCGTGTGGCTACTGCTTGGATTACTGATTTATTTCTTTTATGGATATCACAAAAGTTTGTTGAATCATAAATCCTAAACAATATTAGTATGAAAAAAGCCGGCATTCTTCAATTTGTGAAGGAGCCGGTTTTTTTTGTCATTACGCGAAAAGTGTCACATAGGGGTGTTTATGGTATAATTCTGTTTCAGATAAGCTTTTGGCACGTGATTACCGCATGCCATCGAGGGAGGATTTTGATATGAAACTGCGCTGGCGTGCGCTCTTGGGAGGAGTAATGCTATTGACGGGCATCCTGCTAACTGCCTGTTCTGCTGAACCCCCAAAAACTGTAACTAAACCTCCGATTGAGGAACCAGATGACCAGGGACAAACGATAACTATTAATCCGCCGGGAACCCCAAAGGCTGGCGATCCAAACGCCAAATATGTAGTACAGACACGAATCGCGGATTTTCATTTAATCGATAACAATAAAGGGTTGGTTTGGGGAGTTACCCATAATGAGCTTCGACTTTATGATACCCATGATGGTGGGAAAACATGGAATAATATTTCTCCTTCTGAAAACGTCCAATTTCAAGACAAGCTTGAATATGGCAAGGATATCAGTTTCACAGATTCACGTCACGGTTGGGTCGTCCGCCAAAATTTGGACCAAACAGCAACAGTCATTCTAAGAACGGCAGATGGAGGGCAGAGCTGGGATGTTTCAGCGCTACCTAGCGGAGACCATGTAAGCTCGATTCAATATGTAAATCCAACCATAGGCTGGATCATGGCTTATACAAAACTGAATGAGCAGGATCAACAAAAAATGTTGTATCACACCACGGACGGAGGAGCCACGTGGAATAAAGTTGCGCAAAGTTCTGGTATGACTTCCAACAAATCAGGCTCAGGTTTACCCGATCAAGGCAGTATGGCGGGAATGAGCTTTTCTTCCAACAATCAGGGTTTTGTGGCGATTAACGTGGACAATAGCGTGAAGTTGTATAAAACTTCGAATCAAGGGAAAACGTGGACTCCAGTCGCTAACAGCATGCAAGGGTGCCCTCAGGCTAAGGCAGAAGCTCAGCAGTCTCTTAAAGGTAACAGTTCCTCATACTGGATTCCGGTTTTCTGCTATGGGGATAACGGTACCAAATATAACGGGCTGTTTACGAATAATACAGGAACACAATGGAATGATGTGCCATTGGGTCTGAGTAGCAATAATAATTCTATAACTCCTGGGCGTACCTTTCTAAGCGATAAAGAAGGATGGGTTATAACCATAAACGGAATGAGCCGTACAATAGATGGAGGCAAGACGTGGACAAGTCTCAAAGGCAACAAGGTGCTGCCTTCGAAGCTAAAAGACTACCCACGATCAGTCAAGCTGCGTTTTGCTTCTTCATCGGTAGGTTGGCTGCTTTTGGAACGACTCGACGACAAGAAATCACTGCTGTTAAAAACAACAGATGGTGGTGCAAACTGGAGAATTTTATAATCACGATAAAGGTGATTGCCCTGGGATGTCTTCCCAGGGCGTTTTATTTTTAAAAAATTTAAATTTTATACGACGACATGTGAAAAAAATCACAAACTAACAAATGAGCCACTGTTATACTAAACCTGTAAACAACGATAGGAGTGATAATCATGAGAGCGAATCAGGATCATATGTTAACCCAATACTACCTTCAATTTTGCTACACTTGTCAGGATGCCTACGGTTGCACGACGGAAGAGGACTGCAAGCAATGCGCAGAGCGTTACGCCGAAGAAGAAGATCATGAAGTTCTGGATGAAACACAACGTTATCTCCAGCTTGTACATGTGTAAATCGATGAGCCATTCTGATATCGCCATATCTTGAGCCTCCCGGATTAATCCGTGGAGGCTCTTGGCGTTCTTGAGGGTTGCTATCAAATTTGGGCAGCAACATACATATACTGTTATAGAAGGCTTGAGGCAGGTCAGGATGCCCAGTGGTTTCCCTGTGGAATGCCTGGCGGAGAGGAGTGCGGTGCATGGGATTTGAGTCATTATGGATGTTCGATTGGCTGGGTACGGTATTGCCCGTATTTTTCGTAGTTGTGTTGGGTATTGTCGTGTTGTCTGCGGGCAGGGAAGTCATGGAATGGAGCCGGAACAAGCGGCAGCCTGTGTTGACGGTGGGTTCCCGCATTACGGCCAGAAGGATACATCTCCAACAGAGGCGCCAAGAGGAACAAGGGAGTCGTACCTATACTTTCTATTATGTAACCTTTGAAGTGGAGAGTGGCGACCGGATGGAGTTCAAGGTATCAGGGGAAGAATATGGTCAATGTGCTGAAGGGGATGAGGGACGGCTTACTTTTCAAGGTACAAGGTATATCGGGTTTCAGCGTCTTAATCGTTATAGCTTGGAGCAGGTTAAAATGTAGGATTCAGTCAAAAACATTCATGCTCATTTACAGCCTTCTGCGAGGAGCCAGGGTAGGGGGCTGTGAATGTTTCTTGTACGGCACATTTTGGTACATATATACTAAAACAGAGTAGTTCAGAGGAGGAATAAGTCGTGTCATTTGAAGGACAAGTTGTTATTGTAACAGGAGCGGCGCATGGCATCGGGAAAGAGGTCGCTTTTGCCTATGCTGCTCAGGGTGCCAAAGTTGTATTTGCTGACTACAATGAGGAAGAGGGCGCCGCAGCCGCTGCAGCAGCCCGGAACGAGGGTCATCAGGCTATTTTTATTCCTTGTGATGTGTGCGTAAGGAAGCAGATATTGTAGCGCTGATCCGTGCCACGGAAGAAGAATACGGTACAATTCATACGTTGATTAACAATGCAGGCGTATCCAGATGGAAATCTCCATATGAGTTAACCGTAGCAGAATGGGATGACATTCTGAATACAAACGTACGCAGTTGTTTTATTGCAACCAGAGAAGCGGCTAAGGTAATGAAGCGAAACGCAGAAGGGGGCTCAGTGGTTAATATGACCTCTACACGAGCTTTCATGTCAGAGCCGGATACAGAAGCCTACGCAGCATCCAAAGGAGCCATAGCAGCCCTTACACACGCGATGGCCATATCGCTAGGAAAGGATAGGATTCAGGTCAATTGTATTAGTCCAGGATGGATTGAAACCGGGGATTACGAGCAATTGCGTGCGGAAGACCATCAACGGCATCCGGCTGGGCGAGTAGGGACCCCTAAAGACATCGCACGAGCCTGTCTGTATTTAACACAACCCGGCAATGATTTTGTAACAGGCACGAATCTAGTGGTCGATGGTGGCATGACGCGTAAGATGATCTACGAGCCATGATAAAAGCCTAAATGAGTAGTCCCATTCATGGGGCTATTTTTTTATTTTCTGGACTGTCACCTATTGGGCATTTGTACCATAGGATAGGGTATGTGAAGGAGAAGCAAGGAGGGGACGCGGTGGCTGTAATCAAGACCAACTCAGAGGATGTGAGGACCCTCGCCCGGCTGATGCGGGCTGAGGCTGAAGGTGAAGGCGAGTCTGGAATGCTCATGGTTGGCAATGTCGGTGTGAACCGAATTTTAGCCAATTGCCTAGATTTCCAAGGGATACGCCTCATGAATGACATGGTGTTTCAAAGCCCCGGAGGTTTTGAAGCTACTCAGAAGGGGTATTTTTATCAGAGGGCCCGTGATCGGGACATTCGACTTGCCCAGCGTGTAATCAATGGTGAAAAAATACGTCCAGCATCCAATGCATTATGGTTTTTCAGACCGGCTGGAGACTGCCCGGGTACCTGGTATAACCAGACCAATACCGGACGCTTTAAAGCCCATTGCTTTTTTAGCCCGACTGCACAGGACTGTCCTAATGTATATTAGACACCTTTCAGGATGGCTTGAAGAATTAAAAATTAAAACCATTTTAGGAGGAATTTAAATGATTTCACAGCAAGCTTACCGTCCCGTATCTTATGCTTCCGGCAATGGATATCCCGAATGGCCAAGAGGAATGGCTCCAGCCGGAACCATGCAACCTATGACTGGCTTTCCACCTCAAGTAAGTAGTGGCAGCCCTATGACACCAACGGGTACGGTAGTGCAGGTTCAGACTCCTCAATACGAGCAATCATACATCGAGAATATTTTACGCTTGAACTTGGGCAAAACGGGAACTTTTTATATGACCTATGAAAATAACCGAGAATGGAATGCTAAAATATTCAAAGGCATTCTGGAAGCAGCAGGTCGGGACCACATTATTATTAGTGATCCGGCGACAGGCAAACGGACCATTCTGCTGATGTTAAATCTGGATTATGCAACTTTTGATGAGCCATTGTTGTACCAATATCCCGGCGTCATCGGGAACCCGGGCGGATCTCCGGTTCGCTGATGCCTTCATATATATGAGTTTACATCCTCTGCCAGACGGCAGGGGATGTATTTTGTTTATATTCTTTCTCAAATATAGTTGCTTTCTTGGTGGTAAGAGGCGAAAATGAGAGCTTTTCGACCTAAATGATAGAGGGATTGATTTTTCTGACATTGCTTGTAGTTTGACTGTATAGAGTATAGTTATATAATTAAATATAAGCTGATGAATGATTTAAACATTTATGCGGAATATGGCTTATGGAAGCCGGAAGGGGTGAATGTGTTGGGAAGTTGACGCTGCTTATGATGTGTTATCGTTCTGTCTATGATGAAAATATCCGAAGGAGGTGCGCCTGTCTGCCGTAATGACGGCTGATGGGGAGCATATTGAGTGACCCTTTACCGAGTATGTTTAACTTAATTATTGTTTTTGCATTAGTATTATTGAATGGATTTTTTGTATCTGCGGAATTTGCCATGGTGAAGGTCAGGGGCAGCCGTATCGAAACCTTGGTGGAGGCGGGCAATAAAAAGGCCGTATACGCCGCCAATATGATACACAATTTGGACGCTTATTTGTCTGCCTGCCAATTGGGTATTACCTTAGCATCGTTGGGACTGGGATGGATCGGAGAGCCGGCCATCGCACATTTGATTGAGCCTATATTTACTGCCGTTGGCTTGGGAGCGGTATACGTACACGGTACTGCCGTGGTGATTGCATTTATTGTCATTACGATTCTGCATATTGTGTTGGGTGAATTGGCACCCAAAACGATAGCTATTCGTAAATCTGAGACTATTACACTGTATTCGGCCATGCTGATGACTTGGTTTTACAAGTTGATGTATCCATTCATATGGGCGTTGAATGGAATGGCGAACAGCCTGTTGCGTTTATTCCGTCTGGAGCCGGTATCCGAATATGATGATTCCGCGCATACGGGGGATGAAATACGCATTCTGATGAAAGAAAGCAATAAGAGCGGACTAATTGATAATACGGAATTGGCGCTTGTTGATAATATATTTGATTTTGCCGACACGACCGCCAGGGAAATCATGATTCCGCGCACGGAGATGATCTGTTTATACAGTAATGAGTCCACAGAAGAAAATCTCGCGATTGCAACGGAAAGCATGAGAACCCGTTATCCAATCTGCGCCGAAGATAAGGACCATATTATCGGCTTTATCCATATTAAAGATCTTCTACGTGCGAACACGCTGGATACCCGTACGATGATTCGCCCGATTCTTGCTGTTCCTGAATCAACGCAAATTAGTGATCTGCTCAAACGCATGCAGCGTAGCAAGACGCAAATTGCAATTTTGATTGATGAATACGGTGGCACATCGGGTATGGTAACATTGGAAGATATTATGGAAGAAATCGTCGGTGAAATTCAGGATGAGTTCGACCAAGAACGTCCGAGTTGTGAGCAGATTAATGACGAGGAATTTTCCATTGACGGTATGTTATTAATTGATGAAGTGAACGATCGTTTCGGGCTGGATCTTGATCATGAGGATTATGATACAGTAGGGGGCTGGCTCTACTCACATGTAGAGGTTATCCCTCCACAGCCAGGTCAGTCTGTAGTGTTTGAAGGATGTATGTTCATTGTAGAAGAAGTTGAAAACAAGCGGATTTCACGTATTCGGCTAATCAAACAGCCTATCATCGTGGAGGAAGCAGGAGTTTCATAATGGAATAAATATGGAAAGCGACCTTTAATGATGTGGGGTCGCTTTTTAATTTGTCTTCTTTACATAAAGGATGTGAATTGATATGATATCTGTGTTATTGTCAACCTATTATATAATTATTAAGTTGACAATAAAGTGGATTTCCTTACGGTAAAAATCTCATCTGCTTACATAACCATCTAAATGAGGGAGGATGAAGTATGAATTTATTCAATAAGGCTGTAAATTGGGACTCATTAGCTGAAAAAGCGATACATTTCAGCAATCTGACGCTGGAAGAAGGCACGGCGGTACTGGAAGCGGACGATGTGGAAATATTACCGATTATGCAAGCTGCATTTCAGGTAAGGCATCATTTTTACGGAAAAAAAGTAAAGCTCAATATGATCATGAACGCCAAAAGTGGTCTGTGCCCGGAGGATTGTGGTTATTGCTCACAATCCATCGTTTCTACGGCACCTGTCAGCAAGTATAGTATGCTAGATAAGGAATCATTGTTGGCTGGGGCAAGGGAAGCCCTAGCACGAAAAGCGGGGACATATTGCATTGTAGCTTCCGGCAAAGGTCCGACAGATCGGGAGCTGGATCAGGTGATTGATGCTGTACAAGAAATTAGTCGTACCATGCCGCTCAAAATTTGCGCTTGCTTGGGGATTCTCAAGGGAGATCAAGCACAGCGATTGGCAGATGCTGGGGTACACCGTTACAATCATAATTTAAATACAAGCAAAGCCAACTATCCCTCGATTACGACCACACATACATATGACCAACGCATCGAAACTGTGAAAATGGCTCAATCACACGGAATGTCTCCATGCTCTGGCGTTATTATCGGTATGGGGGAGACGAATGAGGAAATCGTTCACATGGCTTATGCCTTACGAGAGTTGGATGCCGACTCTATTCCGATTAATTTCCTGAATCCAATCCCCGGAACCCCTTTGGGAGAAGCACAGCGGATCTCGCCGATCCAAGCTTTAAAGGTGTTGGCACTGTTTCGGTTCATCTGTCCATCCAAAGAAATACGCGTCGCAGGCGGAAGGGAATTGAATTTACGCTCATTACAACCGCTATCCCTTTATGCAGCAAATTCGATTTTTGTAGGAGATTATTTAACGACAGCAGGCCAAGAAGTTACCGCTGATCATCAAATGATAGAAGATTTTGGCTTTGAAATTGAGATGTGTGCCCTTTCAGCCGTATAATAGAGATTGTACAAACATGGAAGGGAGAGTTGAATGATGAGCGAAAAAGTATTTATTAGTCCAGGTAAATATGTGCAAGGGAAAAATGTGATTGATAAAACAGGTGAATATGTTAAGCCTTTAGGCCATACGGCTTTGGTTATTGCGGACAAGCTGGTTTGGGAGATTGCAGCCGATCGAGTGGTCAAAAGTCTGGAGCAGGCTGATATCACTGCTATAAAGGTTGAGTTTCAAGGAGAAGCATCCAAAAATGAAGTAAACCGTATTGCTGATGAGGGACGAAGCGGCCAGGTCGATATTGTCATTGGTGTAGGTGGCGGTAAAACACTGGATACCGCCAAAGCCGTTAATGAGCTACTCGGTTCCTCGGTGGTGATTGTTCCAACAACCGCCTCTACAGATGCCCCTACCAGTGCTCTATCTGTTTTGTACACGGATGAGGGTGCATTTGATACGTACACCTTTTTCAGTAAAAATCCGAGCTTAATCCTGGTTGACACGAAGGTCATATCTCAGGCACCGCCTTTGTTCCTCTCCTCAGGTATTGCGGATGCCATGGCAACGTGGATTGAAGCCCGTGCAGTCATTGAAGCTCGTGCTACAACTATGGCTGGCGGCTTGCCAACCTTGGCGGCAGAAGCCATTGCGTCCAAGTGCGAGGAGGTTCTTTTCGATTACGGACTGCAAGCTTATGAATCTGTGAAGCGCAAAGTCGTTACACCAGCGCTTGAAGCGGTGGTAGAAGCCAATACATTGCTAAGCGGTTTGGGCTTTGAAAGTGGCGGCTTGGCAGGTGCACATGCCATTCACAATGGTTTTACCGTACTCGAAGGAGACATTCATCACCTGACGCATGGCCAAAAAGTAGCTTTTGGCACCTTAGTACAGCTTGCCTTGGAAAAAAGACCTTTAACTGAGGTGGAGCGGTATATTGATTTTTACCTAAAACTGGATCTACCGGTTACGCTGGAAGACATTAAGCTGCAGGAAGCTTCCCGAGAGGATTTATACCGGGTAGCTCAGGCTGCTACCAAAGAAGGCGAAACCGCTCACAATTTACCATTTGCTGTTACAGCGGATGATGTGCTTGATGCGATTTTAGCGGCTGATCAGTATTCAGTTGCCTACAAGACTAAAATTGGACATAGAAACTAATCGCATACGAAATAAGTAGATTCAAAGGTCGCTGATAAGCGGCCTTTTTCCATTATTTAACTTGCGGCTTATGGTATGATTTTCATGGTACATAATTAGAAAATTACCTAAAATTTGAGAGGGGTTTAGCGATGGCCAAATGGAATGTAGAAGACCAAGGTATTCAATATAGTATTGAGTACAAGCGTGGCTTTACCGGAGGAAAAATTATTGTGAATGGTAGCGAGCAGAAGGTGAAAAGCCAGAACGCATTTTTGAACTTGATTGATTTTCCAATTCGATTGAAGGAGAAAGCTGTGAATGTTGTGGTCATTGGCAACAAAGCAGATTTAGCTGTGGACGGTATTTATCTTGGGTCCAATCAACCTTATGTTCCAGTAAGTAAGGCTCCGGGCTGGAGCTGGGCTTTTGTCGTGGTCAGCTTGGTTATAGGGTGGCTATTTGCAGGTATCTTTGGTCTGTGTTTAGGGATATTAGGCAGCATGTTTTATGTGAAATCATCTTTATCCTTACATCAAACCATTAATCGAAGAGTTGTAAGCTGCTTTATTGTCTTTTTCATCATCAGCATAGTACAAATCGTATTTGGACTTGCAGCGAATTATTGGATTAATACACTGTAAATGTATGTAACATAACTTAAAGATGAAGCAAGAAGGCTCTCTCGCATGAAGCGGTGAGAGCCTTTTTTACCATGTTAAATCGCCCAATTTCCTTTACGGAAGATCGGTTCCTCAGTACCGTCTTCGGTAACGCCGTTGATATCCATTTCACCTGAACCAATCATAAAATCGACGTGAGTCAGACTGGAGTTCAGACCGTTGGCAGCCAACTCCTCTTGAGTCATATCCTTACCGCCTTTAAGATTGAATGCATAAGCATTACCGATAGCCAGATGGTTAGAGGCATTTTCATCAAACAATGTATTGTAGAATAAAATATTTTTATCAGAGATCGGTGACTTATGAGGCACGAGCGCAACCTCGCCCAGGTAGTGTGAACCTTCGTCCATTTCTACGAGATGCTGGAGAGTCTCCAGACCAGTCTCGGCCTGTACATCGACAATACGACCATTTTCAAAGGTCAGTGAGAAGTTGTCGATGATATTGCCACTGTAGCTGAGTGGCTTGGTGCTGCTGACTTTACCGTTTACTCCCGTTTTAAGTGGAGCAGTAAATACCTCTTCAGTAGGCATGTTGGCTACAAAAGTATGTCCCTGTTGGTTGACGCTTTCGGCTGCTACCCATAGATGGTCTTTTGCCAGTTCGATAGTGAGGTCTGTACCTGGCGCCAGATAATGCAGCTTTTTATAGCGTTTGGAATTTAAAATATCAGCTTTGCTGGAGAGGGTTTTCAAATGCTCATTCCACGCCTCCACAGGGTTGTCCAGATCCACACGTACAGTGCTGAAAATGGCTTCCCACAGTTTATCCATTTGCTCGGAAGCTGGCAGATCAGGAAATACTTTGGCTGCCCATTCTGCTGAAGGATAAGCAATCAGAGACCAGCTAAACTTGTCAGCCATTTGGTATTCACGGTATTGACGTAACTCATGGGATCGCACACGCTGAGCAGCGGTAATTCTGCTGGACGGAATCCCTTGAAGCAAATCAGGATTCTCGGCAATGACATGGAGCACTGCAGCGCCATTTTCGACTTCTTCAGTCATTTCGGCTGCGTACCATTTGGGAGCAATATTAAAAGTTTCATCAGGAGCTAGTTCATACTGTAATCGGGTAACCGTCTCATCACTCCATTTTACTTTTACCAGCTTAGCTCCGACAGTATATGCTGATTTAACGATAAGTCGTACGAGTTCGGCGGACAAGATTGGCGCATGAACGATAAGTGTCTGCCCAGGTTGGACATTGGCGCCCACTCGAACGGCTAATTCCGCATATTTCTGCAATTTTTGTTGAAAATCTGACATGTAACTTTCCTCCATTTCACGAAAAAGCCTCAAATAAGAATAGGGTAATTCGCACAGTTTTTTTGCAAATTCCACACATAGCTTATATATTGTACAATGTAACGAAAAGGTTCACAAATCAGTTTTGGTACTTTTTAGTGAAAATGAAAGGGCGGATAAATAAATGACGGAGCAAAATTCTTCTCAGGAATTGAAAGAAGTACATATTCAGCAGGCGCAAATGACTAGAGATGAGAACGGTGCATATTTAGGCCAAGTGGTATTTGGAGTAGACGGACAGAGTTCTATATATGAAATCACCTTCCACAGTAAAAAGGGAAAGGAGTGGGATTATAGTCTCCATTTTGCAGGAGAGCCACGCTTGGAGGAAGAGATGCTACAGATGGATAGCTGGATTGAAGAGAACGATGATCTTTTCGACTATTTGCTGGATGCGGCATGGAGTAAATTACCCGAGTAATGTAAACATGGTCTATTTTCGTGACAAGCGGATTATATTTAGCAGTGTCCGCATAATCTGCTGACATGGGGGAAGCCTAAAGGTCGAGTATAACAGGAAATTCCATGTGAATAGGAGGGTGAAGCTTTGGCAAATCATCTGTTCACCGAAGGAATGACGGCAAATGAAGAGGCTGCTCCCGATCTCCTGAGCTTACGGACGCTGTTTGTAAATGTGTGTTTTATCGGAGAGCCGGGAAGCCGATCCTGGGTGCTGGTGGATACGGGGATGGCAGGATTCACAGACTCGATTATACGCCTAGCTGAGGAACGGTTTACGGGTCCTCCGGTTGCTATTGTGCTTACTCACGGTCATTTTGACCATGTAGGTTCGGTTATTGAGTTGGTTCAGCATTGGGGTACACCTGTTTATGCACACCCTTTGGAATTACCTTATTTAACGGGAATGAAAGATTATCAAAAACCTGACCCTAGTGTTGGGGGAGGCTTGATGTCGGGAATTTCCTTCTTGTATCCCAATGATGCTATAGATCTCGATGATCGCATCACCTCCTTGCCCCAAGATGGCAGTGTCCCCGGCGCCCCTGGTTGGAAGTGGCTGCATACACCAGGACATACGCCTGGTCATGTATCGCTTTTTCATGAGCGGAGACGCTTAATGGTAGCTGGTGACGCTTTTATCACGGTAAAGCAGGAATCGGCCTTGGCTGTGCTTTTACAGGAAAAAGAAATCCACGGACCGCCTGCGTATTTTACAACAGATTGGCAAGCTGCACAGCGGTCAGTGAAGATGTTAGCCGGCTTAAAGCCTGCAATCGCAGTTACAGGGCATGGACATTTCATGCAAGGTGCCGAGCTGACTGATCAGTTGGAACAGCTGGCTGGAAATTTTGAACACATGGCAGTACCCAAACAAGGACGTTATGTGTAATATGTGTGAAGGACGATGCCTTGCGGGGCATCGTTTTTTTGCGTGGACGTGGAATTTTTTTGCTGGACATGGTATAGTCAAGCCAAAAGCTAAACGCTTTCATTAAACATCGTCATTTCATCAAGGAGGATTTTTGATGACACAACAGCATACTGCAATTGGTGATCTTTATTATGGAATACCGGCGATTCGTCTTAAATTTGGACGATATGAAGCGGTTGCCCTGCCAGGAAACGGCGCAAATCTGATTTCTTTTCGTGACAATGAGACGGGATATTCTTTTTTACGTGAGCCAGATGCTGAGAGCATAGAGGCTTTTAAGCAAAGCCCATCCGTTTACGGAATTCCTTTCTTATTCCCTCCGAATCGATATGAGGATGGAAAATTCCTGTGGAATGGTGTTACATATGAGCTGCCAATTAATGAAGAGGCTACCCATAACCATTTGCACGGCTTTTTACACACCGTTCGGTGGGAGGTTGAGGATTACGGTTCCGGGGAGCAAGGTAGTTATGTGGTAATGAATCAGCATGTAAGGGAAGGGCATCCTATGTTCCGTTATCTACCCTTCACCTTTACGATGAAGCTGACGTACAGCCTTGACGAATTTGGCCTGCATCAGCGTTATGTGATCCATAACGAGGGGGATCAGCCGATTCCCAACTTGTTTGCCTTTCACACAGCCATTCGGGTACCGTTTGTACCTGATAGCTCGCCTGAGGATTACAAGATTAAGGTTACGATCGGTGAGCGGCGTGAGCTGACAGATCGGTTGTTGGCCACTGGACAGTTCCAACCTTTATCCCCGGAAGAGGAACTGATGAAGACAACAGGAGTTAGCCCTTATTTTGCCTCTATGGATAATCATTATACGGCGGCTCCGCAAAATGGACGTAACTATATGGAACTCACACACAGTAAGACAGGTGCTACCCTTGTATACGATGTAGGCACTGCTTATAAGCACTGGATGATCTGGAACAACAAAGCGAACCAGGAATTCATCTGTCCTGAACCGCAAATGAACATGATCAATGCACCGAATCGACCAGACTTGCCTGCGGAAGACATCGGGTTAATTGCACTGGCTCCGGGACATATTTTTGAAACAACCAGCCGTCTGTATTGTGTTACTCCGAATAAAACGAAATCTTAATATGTTTTTTATCCAAATAAGCTTGCATCGTGGTGAACGGTGCAGGCTTTTTCGATTGCTAAGGCTCCAGTTACAAGACCACTAAGAAAGATTATGAAAAAGGTTGCAGAAAAGCAATGTGTCATAGTATGATACGAAACAGGAGATGATCAGATGAATCATGGAATGATGCCTTTTCAAGCTGTTAAACGCAAGCAAATTGCAGATGAAGTGGCTGAGCAGTTGCAACGAAAAATTGCTGCTGGTGAATGGAATGTAGGCACTAAGATTCCAACCGAGCCCGAGCTTATGAAGCTATTTGGAGTCGGGCGATCTACAGTTCGGGAGGCGGTTAGCGTACTGGTGCATGCCGGTCTATTAGAGAAAAAGCAAGGACACGGGACCTTTGTCTGCCAACCGACGACTTCTCAAGAACCATTGGATTACCGACTAAGCCGTGCTGAAATTATTGAAGTTTATGAAGTGCGGAGCGTGCTGGAACTGGAGATTGCCAGATTAGCTGCATTACGTCGTAATGACGAAGATTTACGCTTGATGCGAGAGGCACTGGACCGTCGAGCTGCGACATTGGCCGCTGGAGATATGAATGGGTACTTGGATGCGGATATCACTTTTCACTTGGCTGTTGCAGCAGCTACAGGCAATAAGGTGCTTACGGACGTATACCGCAGCTTTGTAGAGGCTATTCGCAAGGCGCTGAGAAATCTGATTACCGATCCGGTGATGCCAAATCATTTTACACTTCAGCATGAAAAAATTTATGAAGCGATCTTGGATCAGGATGGTAAGGCTGCAGAGCTATATAGTATTCAGCATTTGGACGGCACCAAGCTGGAGCTGCAAAAGCATATGGGAAGTTCCTAATTTTTTTAATCCTAAACATCAGATGATCGGATGAATAAAATGATGTATAAACCTTCTACTTTGAGCATCTCCTAAAATCAAACCAAAGGTGGTATCTGTATGCGCAAAATATGGGTGTTGGACACAACGTTAAGAGATGGAGAACAATCACCAGGAGTTAGCTTAACCAGCACAGAAAAGGTGGAAATCGCTCTTCAGCTTCAAAAATTAGGCGTAGATCGGATTGAGACCGGCTTTCCGGCAACCTCACCTGGTGAGATCATCAGCATGCAGGAGATTGCCAAACAGGTCACCCAAGCAACACTGGTTGGTTTTGCACGCTCGAAAGAGCAGGATATAGATGCGGTCAGAGAAGCTCTACGGGGAGCGGAGGACGCTTGTCTTCACTTGTTCCTGGCTACCTCACCTATTCATCGCCAGCATAAGCTACGAATGGATAAAGCGAAGGTATTAGAGACCGCTGCTGCTGCCATTCGTTATGGACGTAAGTATTTCAGCAAGGTAGAATTTTCGGCAGAGGATGCCAGTCGTACCGAGTTGGACTTTATTTGTGAAGTTGTAGATATGGCAATTCGCGCTGGAGCGACCGTCGTCAATTTACCGGATACCGTGGGTTATGCCTCGCCAGATCAGTTTGGAGAAATGTTTAGATTCGTAAAACAACAAGTACCAGGTATTGAAAAAATACAGCTTAGCACACACTGTCATGATGATCTTGGGATGGCAACAGCTAATACGCTGGCAGCTATCCGTAACGGTGTAGATCAATTTGAAGGTACCATTAATGGCATTGGCGAGCGAGCCGGAAATACACCTATCGAGGAGGTCGCACTGGCCCTTGACACGAGAACCGATCTCTATGGTGCACAAACGAGTCTGGTTTTGGAGGAACTGTATGCTACCAGTCGACTGGTAAGCAAACGTACTGGAATGTCGGTACCGGGGAACAAGGCCATTGTTGGGGCCAACGCATTTGCACATGAGTCCGGTATACACCAGGACGGAATGCTAAAGGAGCGTACAACATATGAGATCGTGTCTCCTGAGCGCATTGGTTTGAAGACCAGTAAACTTGTATTAGGCAAGCATTCGGGAAGTCATGCGTTTAAGGAAAAACTGGCGGACATGGGGTTTGATGTTTTGACAGAGGAACAACTTCAGGCTGCATTTCGCAAATTCAAAGCCTTGGCAGATAAGAAAAAACAGGTGTTGGATGAGGATTTACTTGTCCTGATGGATGAAAGCCGCAATGCCTCACCTCAAATTTACACACTAAATTCTATTCAGGTGTCCTATGGTAATCAGTCGGTTCCAGTCGCCTCTATACGGTTGAATAAGCAAGATGGCACATCAATTGATGAAGTTGCGATGGGTAATGGTTCTGTAGATGCGATTTTTCATGCGATTGACAAGGCTAGTGGTGAAGTGGTGGAGTTGGAGGATTACTCCATCCAGTCTGTAACGTATGGCAAAGATGCGTTGGGGGAAGTTCACGCTATTTTGAGGCAAGGTGAGTACACAGCACTGGGAAGAGGTACTAGTACAGATATTTTGGAAGCTAGCGCTAAAGCTTATATCGACGCACTAAATAAGCTACTGGGCAGAAAAGTAGTGCATGCCAAAAGCAACATCACGATTAACTGAGGCTGGTAATCAAGCTCATAGCTGAATTTTTTCTTCTATCTCCTCTAACCTTATCGTAAAAAAGCGCTTGCAAAATATATGATAACATTTGAAATTTAATGTATAATAGGCAAAGAAGATCACCATATTTTGTCTGAATTACATAGGCCAAGAGGAGGAAATGAGTTGAACTACCGCATTGAAAAGGATACGTTGGGCGAAATCAAAGTACCGGCAGATCGTTTGTGGGGAGCGCAAACACAGCGCAGTAAGGAAAATTTCCCGATTGGCTCGGAGAAAATGCCATTAGAGGTCATTCAGGCGTTCGCGGTACTCAAAAAAAGTGCGGCGATCAGCAATTATAAGTTGGGTAAGCTATCTCAGGAAAAACAGGATGCCATTATTTATGCAGCGGATGAAATTCTAGCTGGACGAGTGGATGACCATTTTCCATTGGTTGTATGGCAGACAGGGAGCGGTACGCAGTCCAATATGAATGTCAATGAAGTGATTGCTCATCTGGGCAGTGAATGGTTACAAAAACAGGGAAAAGATGCGAAGCTGCATCCGAATGACGATGTGAATATGTCGCAAAGCTCAAATGATACGTTTCCTACAGCGCTTCATGTAGCGGGTGTCATTGCGGTCGAGGACCGTTTGTTGCCTGCCATTGATAAGCTGAAAGAGACTTTTCAACAGAAGTCAGAACAGTTCAAGGATATTATCAAAATTGGTCGAACCCATTTGCAGGATGCTACACCACTTACACTGGGTCAGGAAATTAGCGGCTGGTATGCCATGCTGGATAAAAGCAAGCGGATGATCGTCGACATGGTTCAATATATGAAGGAGCTGGCGATTGGCGGAACAGCAGTGGGCACAGGAATTAATGCTCATCCAGAGTTTGGTTCCCGAACCTCTGCGGAAATTTCCGGCTTCACTGGCAAAACGTTCACTTCTGCACCTAATAAATTTCATGCGCTGACCAGTCACGATGAAGTGGTGGCTGTACATGGAGCAATCAAAGCGCTAGCTGCGGATTTGATGAAAATCGCCAATGATGTTCGCTGGCTGGCTAGTGGTCCGCGAAGCGGCTTGGGGGAAATCACGATTCCTGCTAACGAGCCGGGTAGCTCCATTATGCCAGGTAAGGTAAATCCTACCCAGAGTGAAGCACTGACGATGGTCGTTACGCAAGTCATGGGTAATGATGCAGCTATCGGCTTTGCAGCAAGTCAAGGTAATTTTGAACTGAATGTGTTTAAGCCAGTAATCATATACAACTTTTTGCAATCAGTTCATCTACTGGCCGATTCCATCATTGCTTTTAATGACAACTGTGCCGTTGGCATCGAGCCCGATCTCGCCAAGATTGAGCACAATTTGAATAATTCACTAATGTTGGTGACAGCATTGAATCCACATATTGGATATGAAAATGCTGCTAAAATCGCTAAACTTGCACATGCAGAAGGGCTGTCTCTAAAGGAAGCGGCACTCCGCAGTGGACTGCTGACGGAAGAGCAGTTCGACCAATATGTTGTACCAGCACATATGATTCAGCCCAAAGCCTAAGCACGACGAACGGGTACAGCTTGAGAAATTTAAAAAAATGTACAAACCAGCTTGTGGAGTGCGGAATTTAGCACAGACCATGAGCTGGATTTTTTGATTTTCTCATATATTTTTTTACTTATGATTAGTATTCTGTGTGATTTGAGGGTATATAGTTAGAAGGCGAAAAAATGAACATTTATTTTCAAGATAGGAGAAGCCGTATGGAACAGACAACCGTGATTAATTTGATTGTGCTTTTGCTGTCCGGCTTGCTGCTGGTCGGTGTGCTGACTACCAAATTTTCCAGCCGTTTCGGTATGCCTGCGCTCGTTTTGTTTATTGCTGTAGGCATGGTGCTCAGTCAGTTTATTTATTTTGATAATGCCTTTATCACACAGCTGGTGGGCATTCTCGCGCTCATTGTAATCTTGTTTGAAGGCGGGATGCAGACAAAGTTTACAGATGTTAAGCCAGTAATTCGACCTGCGTTGTCATTATCAACGTTGGGGGTCATCATTACGACTGTAGTCATTGGCGTCTGCGCCAAGTTTATTTTAGGCGTGAGCTGGATGGAATCCATGCTGTTTGGCGCTATTGTTGGTTCGACGGATGCGGCAGCTGTGTTTTCCGTTTTAGGAGGTAAAAACATCAAAAAGCGAATTACCTCGACGCTTGAAGCGGAATCCGGCAGCAATGACCCGATGGCTGTATTTCTCACAGTAACATTGATTGAGCTGATACATCACCCTGAGCAATCCATTTGGATACATATCTTGTTGTTTTTATGGGAAATGGGTTTTGGTCTAGCCGTTGGTTTTGTACTCGGACGCTTAGGTGTATATGCGATTAATAAAATGAATTTTGATTCATCCGGTTTGTATCCTGTAATGGCATTGGCATTTGCAGTCTTGACGTATGCGGCGGCATCGTTACTGGAGGCGAGCGGATTGCTGGCGGTATATGTCATGGCCATTGTATTGGGAAATTCCGACTTGACCTACAAGCGATCCATTATTCATTTTAACAATGGCTTCGCCTGGATGGTGCAGATTATGATGTTTGTCCTGCTCGGCCTATTGGTCTTTCCCGATCAATTGCTGGGCATTGCGTGGCAAAGTTTGGCGCTCTCCTTCATCCTCATGCTGGTGGCTCGTCCAATAGGTGTGTTCCTAAGCTTGCTTTTTTCCAGGTACTCTGTTCGCGAGAAGACACTGTTATCCTGGGCAGGACTGCGGGGAGCGGTACCCATTGTACTAGCAACTTATCCATTACTGGACGAAATGGATGTAGGACCTTTGTTTTTTAATGTCGTATTTTTCGTTGTGCTCACCTCTGCGATTATTCAAGGTACCACGATCTCGTGGCTAGCGGTGAAGCTTGGCTTGATGGACCCTAACGAGACATCGTCGCCTTCACTGTTGGAATTAGTTTCTTTGGGAAAAACCACTTCCGAAATCAACCACATTCAGGTACAAAAGGGGATGTCGATAGCCGGCAAGGCGATTCAGGATATACAGCTGCCTGAAGACATCTTATTCACAGCCATTATTCGGAACGAGCAAATTATTGCCCCGAGAGGTACAACTGTGATTGAACCGGGCGATACTTTGTATGTGCTTAGTCCCAAACTTAAGCGACAGCAGATGAAAGAGCTGTTCATGCTACTCGAACCGGAGGCTGCTCCGTAAATAGGATATCCCCCCTATTTACAGTCCTTCACATTTATGTGAAGGGCTTTTTGCTGTATTCTTTTTCAGAGTGGATGAATCTGTTAAAAAATTGACACTATCATTCTACAAAATTAGTTTATGATATTGTCGTTAGATGTCGCAGCCTATCGCTACTGATCATTTGATGGGCAATAGTGAAGAAATACGATAGAAGTCACCAAACAGGAGAGATGATGAATGAAACCGGAAGTCTTGCCACAGCGTGCAGCAGCTCGCAGGCAGAAAAATAAGAAAAAGAAACGAAAAGGAAAATTTGGTCGCTTTATGTTGCGACTTTTTATTGTATTCCTGTTAGCAGGAATTGGGGGCGGTGCATGGTTGTTTTTAACCCCTTCTGGCAAGGAGATGCGCTATTTGGCTGCGGATACGCTGATTACGACTCAGCATCGTCACTGGGCGAAATATTTTATCGGCGAAGCAGAGGCGAAGAAGCGCGTGGCTGAATATTCGGCCCGGTTCGAAGAGATGGGAGAGGAAAAGGATAGACATACAATCAATCTGCCTGATCTGATACCTACTAAAGTACAACAGACGCCGTTGGTTGAAGTGGAAGAGGTATCGGGTCGTAACTATCATGGCTATGTTATGACGGTGCATGACCCCACTAAAATTAGGCTCGGGGTTCCTGCTAAAGTCGGCCGGGGAGAACATGTATCTAGTATGGTCGAGCGTTTGGGGGCCGTTGCTGGTGTAAACGGCGGTGGATTCGCTGATCCCAACTGGAACGGGAATGGCTTTAAACCGATTGGTGTTGTCATTTCTCAGGGCCAGATATACTACAACGATATGGGTAAAAATGCCTCTGTTCAAATCGTAGGTATTGATAAACAGGGAAAAATGATAGCCGGTCACTATTCGTTGTCCGAGTTGTCCAAAATGAATGTGCAAGAAGCGGTTACTTTCCAACCACGCCTAATTGTGAATGGAAAAGGCCTGATTCGTAATGCAAGCGAGGGATGGGGCATTGCTCCCCGTACCGCGATGGGACAGAGAGCAGACGGGGCAATCCTTTTCGTAACCGTCGACGGTCGCCAGCCTGGGTACAGCATAGGTGCCAACTTGTATGATATGCAAAATATTTTACTTAAGCATGGAGCGGTTATCGGTGCTAATCTGGATGGAGGTTCATCAACGGTGCTCGTCAAGGATAACACCATTGTCAACAAGCCTTCCTCTGAATACGGAGAACGATATTTGCCGACTGCGTTTCTCGTATTTGAGCATCCAGAGGCCGTCAGTATCCCGAACATCTGGGCAGGGATGAGACCTGGAGACATTGACGCAGCCAAAAAGAAATAGAGCCGGAATGAACAAGTCTATTAAGTGAACGGAGACTCATAATGAAGCTAGATCGAACAGGATTTCAGCGATTGTTTGTCGCCTTGCTGATGCTTCCATTACTCTTGACAACAATGCATCAAGGAGAAGCCAAAGCGGTTGAACAGGGAACCACAGCACCTCAATCAACACAACTAACAGATATTGTTATAGCCGGTCAACCCTTAAACAACAAGACCAAATCTCTATTGATTGACGGTAAGCTCATGGTACCGCTTAAACCTTTGGCTGAAGCTGTAGGTGCAAGCTACCATTGGGATGCTAAAAAAAAGCAGGTCACGCTGCAAAAGTGGGCAGAGCCCTTAGTTCTTAAGGAGCGATTACGAAAGAACAAGCAGCAGCTTACATTTGAGGTTGTAGGTAAAGACGTTTATGTGCCTCTTAGAGATGTATCGCTTGAGTTAGGTTATACGTTGGAGAAGACAAATACACAGATTCAGATCCAGCCACCGATTCACGGTAAACTTAAAGAACAAATATATGAGGGGGATCTCGTGGCAGCACGTGAAGCGTTAATCCACTTAGAAAGACGTTCTGTCCATCCTTATATAGAAGCACATCGTCCTAACACTGAGCTGCTGTCCAGTGTCTATATGTTCCCCCAAGGCGAAGCATTGCGGTATTTTACAGTGAACGGGGATGTGCTGAGTCTGGTTGAAGTGAAGGACGGTTTTCCGATTGTTACCTATCAAGGGTATGTGGGAGCTCCCTTTGATAAAACCTTTACGATGGAATACGATCCACTGGAGCTGTTTTTGGCTAATAAAGCCAAAGATCAGTGGGGAACCTATCCGAAATTAAATAAGCCGCTGATCTACGAGTATACTACAGGATGGGGAGACAGCAGCACTACTTTTTATGGGCGTGTTACTATAGATAAAAAAGAAGAGCTGCTGGGTACGACGGGCGATCCGGTAAGCGGACTCCGAGCCGATGCCAAGCAGATCATGAAAACCATCAAGCTGCCGTGGGAATCGCGTACAGATGCCCAGCAGGCGATGGGATAAGTTTAGTAGAGCAGATACTACAAAAAAGCGTGTATCGTTGAAGTTAATTTAACTTCCCGGTACACGCTTTTTACAATGAAATGGATAATGAATATTGTGATATGCTCAAATCTTGTTTAGGCGTCATTTTCTGCTTCGAGAAACACGGAGATCAGAATACGCGCGTTGTTTTCTCCAACATTTTTGGCATAGTGGGGGATGGCTGCTCTCCAGCTAAAGGAATCTCCTGCTTCCAGCGTAGCTGAATCCTCACCCTGCTCCACGTATACCGTACCCTCCAAAATAAAATGAATCTCATCCCCTGCATGAGCATGCTCTTCTTCTGTAGATGAGCCTGGCGGCATGTCCACCAGCATCATTTTGACATTACCCTGACCACCCAAATGATCGACCTGGAGTTTGTTTTTACCATACAATGTTTTACGACGCTCGTCCTTACGAATCACTTGCATCCGTTCCTCTTCTTTAAGAAGCAGAAAAGCGAGAGGTACGTTCAGCGCATTAGCGATGCTGTCCAATGTAGCGATGGAAGGGGAGGTTTTATTATTTTCTACTTGACTCATAAACCCTTGAGATAGACCGGTTCGTTCGCAGATTTGCTGGATGGATAAATTTTTACGTTTACGAGCCGCACGAATGTTGCATCCTATACCCATAGAGCGTTCCTCCTTTTAGGGAAATATAATATATACTAATTTATTATTCATCATACCAAATAATTTGTTGACAGACTATAGTTTCTTATGCTAAATTCACATTACAAAATAATTATTACTATTACTAATAATTTGAGTGTAATTCATACTTATGTGTTGCAGTATAGATTCGGACGTCATTATTTTTTTGGCTAAATTATTAGTAATATAAATTAATTATTCATATACGCTTGTATGAGTGTATTAAAACAAACAGAATGGAGAGATAAACATGAGTTCAGCAAGCAGAAATGTTTCTACAATTATGCGGGTGGCGCTCGGAATTTTGTTTTTGGCACACGGAATTGCTAAATTCCAAATGGGATTGGGTAATGTTGCAGGCTGGTTTTCCAGCATTGGTGTCCCAGGATTTTTAGGTTATGTCGTTGCGGTGATTGAGTTGGTCGGCGGGATTGCATTAATTCTTGGATTGCTTACTCGCTATGTATCCGGACTTTTAGTTATTGTATTGATCGGCGCTATTTTCACGGCCAAATTGTCCGGCGGGTTGATGGGGAATGGTCAAGGCGCTGGCTATGAGCTGGATATTGCTTTTATTCTGGTAGCTCTTCATCTCGTATTTGCGCCGACAACTCGCTGGTCTCTGGATTCTTTGTTCAGCCGTCGTGGGTCAACAGAACAATAAATTTGATTAAGCCTTAGTCCTCCAATCCATGTAGAAAGAGGGAAATCTCATGACAGCACATATTCATGACAACACTAAAATCGGGCAGGTTTCATTAAAAGTTAGTAACTTGGAGCGCTCTATTCAATTTTACACTGAGGTCATTGGTTTACAGCTTCTACGTCAAACAGCGGATACCGCTGAATTGACTGTTGACGGAAAGCATGCGCTACTGATTCTTAACTATATTGAAAATGCAGTTATTCTGCCGCGCCAGTCTGCAACCGGATTGTATCACTTTGCTATTCTTCTACCAGATCGTATAGCTCTGGGTTTGTCTTTGCGTAATCTGCTGGCTCATGAGATTGAAATCGGACAGGGAGACCATGATGTAAGTGAAGCATTATACATCCATGATCCCGATAATAACGGAATTGAAATCTATGCGGATCGTCCTCGTAATCAATGGAAAAAAGATGCAAATGGATTTTACATGATGGGAACTGGACCTGTGGATGCAGAAGACCTGATTGCCATTTCTGAAAACTTACCTTGGCAGGGACTGCCACAGGGAACAGTAATTGGGCATGTTCACTTCCATGTGTCTAATTTGCTCACAGCACAGCAATTTTATTGCGATGTGCTTGGCTTTGACATTACATGCCGATATGGATCTTCAGCCTTGTTCGTTTCCGCAGGTGGTTACCACCACCATATGGGCTTAAATATATGGGCAGGTGAAGGAGCGCCACCAGCTCCCGAGCAGGCTGCTGGATTGGATTATTTTGAACTGAATGTTCCAGACCAACAAGAATTGGATGCCATTACTGCTCGTTTGACTGCGGCAGGTTATCGATTACAAGAACGTGATGGGGCCTTGTATGTGGCTGACCCGTTCCGTATTCAAATCAAATTGGTTCAGGGTCAAACCATTTAACATAGCAAGAACGTAACAGAAAAGGGTATTCCTATGAGCCGTACTGGCTGGGAATACCCTTTTTTATATCCTAAAACAAACTCCAATCCAAATCGCGGGACATTGTCTCCAGCAAGTGTACCCCCGCTGTACTGTTGCCCATACGATTCAATGAAGGCCCCACTAACCCGATGCCGTATCGTCCAGGTACCATCGTCATTATACTGCCAGATACGCCGCTTTTGGCAGGGAGTCCGACTTGAATGGCAAATTCACCAGAGGCGTCATACATACCGCATGTTGTCATAAATGTTTTGGCGATCTGTACATAGCGACGGGGGATCAAAGGTATACCTGTGACCGGATCACGGCCGTTGTAGGCTAGTATGAGTCCCATACGTGCTAAATCTGTACAGTTTAATTTGACAGCACAATGTCTGAAATAGACGTCAAGCACATCCTCCACATGACCTCTTAAAATCCCCTTTTCCATTAGAAAATAAGCAAGGGAACGGTTCAAATGGCCTGTGGCTGATTCTGAGTCGTAGACATCCTGATCATATTCCAATGTGTCATTATGAGTAAGCAGACGGAAAAACTGAAGAACACGGGCAAATCTCTCTTCTGGACTGTTTCCGCGAATCAGAGAGGAGACCGCGATTGCTCCGGCATTAATCAGTGGGTTAAATGGAATCCCCGGCTCGACTAGTTCTAGCTTTAGCATGGAATTAAAACGGTCTCCGGTAGGCTCCATACCTACCTTAGAGAAGACAACGTCCTCTCCATTATCCATCAAGGCCAGAATGAGCGTAAATACCTTTGAGATGCTTTGCATCGTAAACTGGATTTCCGTATCTCCGGCTACCACGGTCTCACCCGCACCGTTCATGACCACAATACCCAGCGCGTCGGCCGGGGCCTTGGACAGTTCGGGAATATACGCTGCTACCTTGCCATGAATATACTCATGACGGCTTTGTTCTACCCATTCCGGCAGTTTGGTCTGTAGTCTCTGCCACTCCGATGTCATTTCTTTTCCTCCAGTCGAGTAACCAATCTGTGGTATTTATTGTAGAGCAAGAAGTAGCTATATACTTATTTTAAAGAAATGTTCAGTCGAAAAACAAGCTCTGATGTCATTTCTTTTTCTCCAGTTAAATCCCCAATTATTGTAATATATGGATTATAACTTACAGGAGAAGGAGATGAAGTTGAGCATGTTACATGGTATGTTAGCGGATTACCCACGGGAGAAAACGATTCATCAGTTGTTTGAGGAGCAGGTTGAGCGCACACCGGACCATGTGGCGATTGTACTTGGGGACAAGCACTTGACGTATGCTGATCTGAACAAACAGGCCAATCAGCTTGCACATGCTTTGCGGGTCAAAGGTGTAGATAAGGACGAGCCCGTCGGGATCATGGTCGAATGCTCATTGACTATATCGATACCGAACTTTATGTCGATAACTCAAAATCGTTTTTGAGCAGTCTACAGGAGCTTGAAACCGATGATCTTTGGTACAAGTAAAGTGAAGTGAAGTAAGGTGAAGTAAAAAAACTGTCGACAGGGTCGACAGTTTTAGTTTAAAGACCTTCTGATGATTCAATTGGATTCATCAGAAGGTTATTTTGCTATGTACTAGAAATCAATAATAGCTGCTGGAATTTAATGAGCTTATGATCGCAGGCAATAGAGCAACAGCCATAATGATATAGATAACAATTACAATAGCGGCCCATAGCAGGCCTGCCTTAGCGTAGTTCGCTTTGCTCGGATTTGTCGAGCCGCTAAAAGCCCACACAAACAGCATAACAATTCCAACTACTGGTATTGCCATCAGGAGTAAGCTGATCATCCACTCCTTGAATGAAACAGGTGGCGGGTAAACAGGGGCTGGTCTGGACGGTGCTCCTTGTTGATTGTATTGCGGATTAAACGGGTTAGACGGGTTAGACAATTGGATCTTCTCCTTACGTGTTTAGTATGTTGTGTTTCCTATATTGTCCAAAACATCATACATGATATGACAATAAGCAACAAGTAAAATTCAGTAAACAGTCTAATAGTACTATCACATGACCAAAAATAGGTCTATACACCCTATTGACGAAGCGCTAATTATATATTAATGTATTGATATTAACATTTTGTTTTTATCAAATGATTTAAATTAAAATTTACATAGAGCATTCGTTGCTTTTGAAGGAAAAGCGATGATGTCCCAAATATGAGCAGGTAGGTGACACAAGTGACAGATAGATCGAAATACAACGACAGTGGCTTGACGGAGGAGCAATTTTTGGCCCTTTATGATGCGAATCAATATGAGCGTCCATCCGTAACGGTAGATATGCTGCTATTTACTGTAATGGATCAGCTCCAGCAGAATTACCGTAAGCTACCGGAGAAAACACTTCAGCTCCTCTTGATCCAAAGAGGAGAGCATCCTTTTATAGGGCAATGGGCGTTGCCCGGCGGTTTTGTAGGCATGAATGAAAGCCTGGAAGAGGCTGCACGCCGTGAGCTTAAAACTGAAACCAATGTGGATCAGATTTATATGGAGCAGCTGTACACTTGGGGAGATGTAGCACGTGATCCGCGTATGCGGGTAATCAGCTGTGCTTACATGGCGTTAGTAGACCATGAATCCTTGGAGGTGCAGGCAGGGGATGATGCCGCAGATGCTCAATGGTTCGAACTGGATTACAGTGTGGCTCAGGAGACGCGGACGAATCAACCGGAAGGTTACACATGGGAGCAAAACATTGACATTACATTGAAGCATGCGGACATCCTTTTAACAGCCAAAGTGAAAGTAACTGAAATTCTTAAGGGGAAAACCATAGAAATCAAGCGAGAAGTGCTGGAGTCACAGGGAATTGCTTTTGATCATGCCAAAATTATTGCGTACGGTATTGAGCGTCTACGCAGCAAAATTGAATACACAGATATTGCGTTTCACCTGATGCCAGCTCTGTTTACACTGAGTGAACTCCAACAGGTGTATGAAATTATTTTAGGTAAAGAGCTGTTAGCCGCGGCTTTTCGTCGTAAAATAGCAGATCTCGTGGAAGAAACCAATGAATACAGGAAGGCGGCCGGACATCGTCCGTCCAAGCTATACCGATTTAAGCCACGGTCACGTTTTATATAGCATAAAAGGAAGAAGAAATGAGGATTAGTCATGGAGAAGTTTACATTTTTTTATCGCAGTCATTCACCATTTTCGCAATGGTACCCTTGTGAATTTGTCGTGGATGGATTGGAGTTTAACTGTGCTGAGCAATATATGATGCTAAAAAAAGCGCAGCTTTTCGGAGATGAAGAGGCAGCTCTGAAAATTATGCAAGCCCCTACCCCAAGGGAGCAAAAAGCCCGTGGTCGCAGTGTGCGCGGATTTGACCAATCCTTATGGGAAGCAAATTGCCAGCAATTCGTGTATGACGGAAATTATGCCAAGTTCACCCAAAATACGAATTTGCTCAAGCACCTGCTTAAAACGAAGGGAACTACTCTGGTTGAGGCTAGTCCCACGGATACCATTTGGGGTGTAGGTTTAGCTGAAAATGATGCTCGTATACGGCACCGGAAGCTATGGCGGGGTACGAACTGGCTGGGGGAAATATTGACGAATTTACGTGAAGATCTATTGCAAAAGGAGGATTGGTCACCATGAAAAACACAATGAATTCCCGAAGTAAGCGGGATGCCAGGTCACATATGGCGCATGAAACATTATCCATTTTAGAGAATGGGCATTATACAAATACCAAACAGGTACAAGTAAATATAGCAAAAGAGGTAGGGAATGCGGTCACAGGCTCGAAGCTATATAGACCTTCTCAACTGGTAGCGATAAAGCAAGATGCAGAGCAAAGAGTAAAAAGTATATTAGGAGCTTCTTCCGATGTAGTCGAACAGGCGATCATTAAAAAGATGGAAGTAACGGGAGAAAGTACGTTGCAGGCCGCACATAGACTCCAGGTCGAGGAGAAGCGGGAACACGTAGCTTGTTTGAATTTTGCATCAGCCAAAAACCCAGGGGGCGGATTCCTCGGAGGCAGCCAGGCTCAAGAGGAAAGCTTAGCTCGTTCGTCAGCGCTGTATCCTTGCATTTCACAAATGGAGGAAATGTACCAACATAATCGGAAGCTGCGAAGCTGTTTTTATTCAGATTATATGATTTATTCTCCTCAAGTCCCTGTATTTCGGGATGATCAGGGAACATTGCTGGAAGAGCCGTATCTAGTCGATTTCCTGACCGCACCTGCTGTGAATGCTGGAGTCGTGCGTGAACGGGAGCCAGAGCAAGTGTATCGGATTGGAGAGGTCATGTTGGAGCGCATCCGTTACATTTTGGGAATGGCCATGCAAAACGGGGTAGAACATCTTGTGCTTGGTGCTTATGGTTGCGGGGTATTCCGTAACAAGCCGGAAGGGGTTGCCGACTGGTTTAAGCAAGTGCTTGTAGCTGAAGGATATGGACTGCTGTTTGAGCGGATTGTCTTTGCAGTATTGGACCACAAAGCAGAGCAGCGTACTTTAAACAGTTTTAAAAATGCTCTATCCTGATGTTAGAGACAGATTAAACATTAATACTGATGAAATAGGAGAGTGCTGAATGAACCCATCTTCCAACATTACCTGGCATGTATCAGAAGTGGATAAGCAAGCTCGACAGCTTCTGAACGGACATAAGAGTCCGGTGCTTTGGTTTACGGGGCTGTCTGGCTCGGGAAAGTCAACGGTATCCTCCACACTCGAAAAAGCGTTATATGCAAGAGGTATACGTACATTTATTTTGGATGGGGATAATGTTCGGCATGGTTTGAATCGCAATTTGGGTTTCCTGCCCGCTGACCGCAAAGAAAATATTCGTCGTATAGCGGAAGTATCCAAGCTAATGGCACATGCGGGGGTTCTACCGATTTGCGCCACTATTTCACCATATCGTGAGGATCGTGAAATGGTAAAGGATATTTTACAACAGGAAGGCTGCTACGAGATTTATATACAATGCAGTCTAGAGGAATGTGAGCGTCGTGATCCAAAAGGAATGTACAAAAAAGCAAGAGCTGGAGAAATTCATCATTTTACGGGGATTGATGCTCCCTATGAAGTACCGCTGCAACCTGATTTAATCGTCTCCACGGAAGGCCGGGAGGTAAATCAGTCGGTACAGGATATTCTGGATTTTCTCGATAGAAAGCAGCTCTTCTTATGATTTTATGATGAATTCCATATGAATATTGTCTGAAAATCTCCATAGCAAAACCTAAAGAAGTGATCAATGCGATCATTTCAGAATATAGAAATTGAAGTCACTTTATTGTAAATAAATACAGCACTATATTACGGCAAGCCTTAAGGGGCTTGCTTTTTTATTTGTGATTTTAAACTAATTCTAAATCCTAAATTATAATTATTATAAAAAAGTATTGATTTTTGTTTGTGTACAATTTATAGTGAAAGGCACAAGGTCAACCAATTCAATCAAGAGGTGATTTCAATTATGAGTAACCAACCAACGAACCTGACTACAAGCTGGGGCGCTCCTGTTGGAGATAATCAGAATTCGATTACAGCAGGCTCACGGGGGCCTGTACTAATTCAGGATGTGCATCTGCTGGAAAAATTGGCGCATTTTAACCGGGAGCGTGTGCCGGAACGGGTTGTTCATGCCAAAGGTGCGGGGGCACACGGATATTTTGAAGTCACTAATGATTTGTCTTCATATACAAAAGCAAGCTTTTTGTCCGAAGTGGGTAAGCGTACACCGATGTTTATCCGTTTTTCTACTGTGGCAGGTGAGCTAGGCTCGTCCGATACTGTACGCGATCCACGTGGATTTGCGGTAAAGTTTTATACAGAAGAAGGAAACTATGATCTCGTGGGCAATAATACACCTGTCTTTTTTATTCGGGATGCCATTAAATTTCCTGACTTTATTCATACGCAAAAACGTCACCCCCAAACGCATTTGAAAAACCCGAATGCGGTCTGGGATTTCTGGTCCTTGTCTCCTGAATCGCTGCATCAGGTAAGTATTCTCATGTCTGATCGCGGTATTCCCGCTACACTTAGACATATGCATGGTTTTGGCAGCCACACGTTCAAGTGGGTGAACGCCGAGGGACAGGCCGTATGGGTGAAATATCATTTTAAAACAGAACAAGGCATACAAAATCTCGATGTGGATTTAGCTGCGAAAATTGCCGGTGAAAACCCGGATTATCATATACAAGATTTGTTTAATGCGATTAAAAAGGGCGATTTCCCAGCATGGAAACTTTATGTGCAGATTATGCCCATAGAAGATGCGGATACGTACCGTTTTGATCCATTCGATGTGACCAAAGTATGGTCTCAAAAGGATTACCCGCTGATCGAGGTAGGGCGCATGGTGCTGAATCGCAATCCTGAGAACTACTTTGCTGAGGTAGAGCAGGCGACATTCTCGCCAGGTTCATTTGTTCCTGGTATTGAGGCTTCCCCGGATAAGATGCTGCAAGGACGCCTGTTTGCCTATGGTGACGCACATCGCTACCGTGTAGGTGCAAACCATAATGCGTTGCCAATCAACCGGCCACATGCGGAAGTACACAACTATCAACGCGATGGTGCATTGCGCAGTGACGGTAATGGCGGGGGATCTGTCTATTACGAGCCGAATAGTCTCGGCGGACCGAAAGAATCATCTGCTCACAAAATTGCTCCTTTTGAAGTGTCTGGCGAGGCACAAAGTGTAGCCTATGATCATCACGATCACTACACACAACCAGGGGACCTGTACCGCTTGCTGAGTGAAGAGGAGCGCTCACGTCTGGTCCGAAACATTGTAAATGCCATGAAGCCTGTAGAAAGTGATGAAATCAAACTGCGTCAGATCGGTCATTTCTATAAAGCTGATCCTGAATACGGGCGTCGTGTAGCGGATGGTCTGGGCTTGACCGTACCACAAGGCGAGTAGAAGGATTGGCAAGCGCCTAACCTGAAAGCCGTATGAATAAATAATAAAAGGATGTCCCCACACCACATATATGGTGGAGGGGACATCCTTTGTTTTTGAGAGCGATGTAAAGCAGGGGCTACTAAATCCTCTTCAACCGAGGTAAGTAGACCACCAGAAACAGTGACCGTCCCAGGGCAAAGATGATAAAGGATAACCAAAGTCCATGATTCCCATAATGAGGAACGCACCAGAAGAGAGCAATCAAAAAGCAGACCAGTGAAATCAGCATCGAATTACGGATCGGATACGTTACCGTCATCCCTGTAAACACACCGTAGAATACCAGTCCCAGCCCGGCTGCTAGGGGAAAGACCACCAGCCACCCATTGTAAGGAGCTGTCAGGCTAATCACTGTAGCATTCCCCGTAAATAGCGAGATCAGCGGATCTTTCAGTGCAAGATACAATCCTCCCGTCACTACACTGGTAACCAGTGTCCAAAACCAGGACAAATGAATAACTCTCTGCAGCATTTTACGATCCCCGGCACCACGAGCCTGACCCGTCATGATGCTACTGGCGTTGGCGAACCCGTCAAAAAAGTAAGCCATAATGTAATGGATCTGCAACAAAATAGCATTTGCCGCCAACTGATCGGTTCCAAAGCTCGCACTGCGCGCCGTAAACAGATTAAACATCGTCAACAGGCAGGCAGTACGAATCATGAGATCAAGGTTCGTCGCCATGACACTTTTTAACTCTGAGGCACCGAACCATTCTCGCCAATTCCTCTGTCCGCTGCGCTTCCATTCTCTCCAAATCGGTGAACGGAACACCAGTACAAGACCCAATACACATGCAAGAGCTTCTGCAATCAGAGTAGCGCTTGCAACCCCAGCGACATTCCAATGCATGATCTGTGTAAATACAATAGCTAATAGCATATTAATCACATTCATGGATATTTGTAAAAATAGTGTAGCTTTCACGCGGGACAATCCCATCAGCCATCCGAGCAGCACATAGTTCACTAATGTAAGGGGTGCTCCCCAAATACGGATGTTAAAATAAATTGCTGCTTGCTCTGCCACATCCTGAGCTGGATGGATGAGCTGGAGAGAAGCTAGCAAAATGGGCTTTTGCAATACAATAAATACTGCACTAATGAGTAGAGCTATGGCAAGTGGGCGCATGAGAGCAGCTATGCCTTGATCGTTATTTTGTGCCCCTGCGGCTTGTGCTGTGAAAGCTGACGTACTGACTCGCAGAAAGCCAAACAGCCAATATAAAGTATTGAAAATAAGAGTACCGACTGCCACGCCGCCTAAATAGGCAGAGTGGCTTAAATGACCGATTACTGCTGTATCCACCGCACCGAGTAGCGGGGTTGTAATCGTCGAAATAATTAAAGGGATTGCTAAAGCAAGATAGGCTCGGTGGGAAGGCAGCATGTTGAAAAAACCTCCAGTAACGATTGTGTATAGGGATGCCGATCCGAATGAAATAATGATTCCTTGGAAAAATGCTCAAGCACACGGCCATCTTTCATAACCATAATTCGATCACTCATAAAGTGCGCAGCCGCCAGATCATGCGAGATAAACAGATAAGCCAGTCGCAACTCATCCTGCAAATCCTTAAGCAGATTCAAAACCGTGGCTTGTGTGGTCACATCCAAACTTGCAGTCGGTTCGTCCAATACGATAAAATCCGGTTCTGTGCTAATGGCACGTGCAATGGTTACACGCTGCTTTTCCCCACCACTGAGCTGATGTGGGAACTTATCCAGATAGCTGGCCGGAAGCTTTACCATACCTAACAGTTGTTCTGCTATATTCCGACGTCCGGAGGGCATACCCGCCATAAAGGAAGGAACATAGCACTTGAGCTGATCCAATGGCTCCAGCAGTGATTGCAGAATGGTTAGTCTGGGGTTCAAAGCTGCGGATGGATGTTGAAATACCGCCCCCAGTCTGCTGCGAATCCGTTTTAATTCACTTCGCTTTAATCCTCGAATGGACTGTCCATCCAGTCTAAGCTCACCTTGATCAAACGGGTCTAATGTTAAAATACAGCGAGCGAGTGTGCTTTTCCCACTGCCGCTTTCTCCGACAACACCCAGACATTCTCCGGGCAAGATCGATAGAGCAACATCGTGCAGCACAGTTTTGCCCCCAGTGTAAGCCTTCGTCAAACCGGAGACGGTAACAACAGGATTAGAGCTGTCTTGCCACTGAGCGCAGGCGGCTTGATTATTCATGTATTGTGCTCCTTTCCGGTGCAAGCTGTTCATCAGTGCTATTGCATGGCAAACGCGAAGGAGCGCCTGGAGACAGCGGCGGAATAGCCGCCAGCAAGCGACGCGTATAGGGATGGACTGGATGGTCTAGCACCGCTTGCGTTTGGCCAGCTTCAACCAAAACACCTGTACGCATTACTGCAATTCGATCCGCATACTTCCGTACATGCCGTAGATCGTGAGTAATCCACAAGACGGAAATTCCCGTTTCCATCCGGATTTGATCAATGAGCTGGAGTACTCGGTGTGCAGTGAGCGTATCCAGCGCAGTTGTGGGCTCGTCGGCAATAAGCAACTTTGGTTTTAGAAGCAGTGCAGCTGCAATAGCCGCTCGCTGCAATTGACCGCCGCTGAGCTCGAATGGATAGCTGCGGTACACACGTTCGGCGGGAAGCTGTACGTGCTCCAGCACCTCGATACAGCGCTGCTTACGCGCTTTACGGTCTTGCTTGCCGTGAGCACACATCAGCTCGTCGAGTTGGCTGCCCACACGTAAAAAAGGTGTAAAAGCCCCGTGATAATCTTGAAAAATGTAAGATATTTCACTGCCAAGCAAGGAACGTCTTTGTTTAACAGGTAGGGCAAGCAAATTCTCGTCATTCCACATGATGATTCCTTCAGCGCTAACAGAAGCGGGGAGGAGACCGCCAATAGCGAACGCAGTCATGCTTTTACCGCTGCCGCTTTCGCCTGCCAGAGCACACCATTCTCCCGGATGAATGGCAAGTTCCAGTTGTTCTACAATCGTTTTTGCTTTTGTCCGAATCGTTAAGCCTTCAATAGTCAGCATGTATAGTTCACTCCTCTGACCGGGTTCTAACATCATATCGGTCGCGTAGCTTGTCTCCAAACACGTTCGCCAGTAGCACGGTGAGTACGACAGCTATGCCGGGACCCAGCATTAAATGGGGTGCCATTTGAAAATATGCACGCCCTTCATTCAACATCGTTCCCCATTCGGGAATGGGCGGCTGAGGACCTAAGCCCAAAAAAGATAGAGAGGCTATCATTAAGATGATTTTGCCGATATCCAGCGTAGCCAGTACCAGTACATTCCCAATGGCATGGGGCAGAATATGCCGCATGACAATTCGCAGGGAGGAGGTACCCGCAAGTATCGATAGCGAAATGTAATCCTTTTGCTTTTCAGCCAGAACGGTACTGCGCACCAGGCGGGCATAACCAACCCATTTTACTGCAGAGACCGCGAATATGAGATTCCCTAAGCCTGGTCCGAGCAGGCCGCTTAGTACAATGGCAAAAATATAATCAGGCAAAGTCATGAAGGCATCGACCACACGTTGGAATACACGATCCATCCAGCCTCCAATAAATCCTGACAGCAGACCGAAGGGAACCCCGACAACCAGCGAAACGATCAAAATCAACAAACTGGTTCCGACTGTCGTCCGTAGTCCTGCTATGACTCTCGACAGCACATCTCTACCCAAATGATCGGTTCCCAGCCAGTGCATTGCGCTGATCGGTTGAAGTCGACTTCCCATTTGGATATGATACGGATCTTGCGGAGCTAAGAAGGGTATGACTGTAATGGCTGTAAGAATAAACAGGATGGAGAGTGATCCGATCCATGCTTTGGACAATCGTGCCCTGGTGAACTGCCTGTTTTCCGCATGTACGGATTTTATCATGATAAACGTTTCTCCTTCAAAGCAATTTCAGGATTGACCCAACGGTAGGACAGCTCTACCAAGATATTGAGACATATAATGAATACGGCCATAAAGATTGTATAGCCCTGTATAATGGGGTAGTCTCTCGCGGCAATTGCATCCACAATCCATTTGCCAAGCCCCGGATAGGCGAATAGCACTTCGATCACCACCGTACCTCCTAATAGGCTGCCAATGCTCTCGCTGAATACCGTAATAAGTGGAACTAAGCTGTGACGGAACATGTGTCTGAAAAAAATGCGAACCGGACTGATTCCACGGGCTTGAGCTGCTTTGATAAAATCCTGCCCCGAGCTTTCAATCAGACTTGCGCGAATCATTCGTACATAAACAGCCGCCATTGCCAATCCGAGGGTAAGGGAAGGGAGGACTAAGTGGAAAATAGTTCCGTCTCCCATAGACGGCAAAATACGCAATTTAACCGCAAACCATTCGATAAACAAAAGACCTAACCAAAAGCTGGGAATCGAGGAGCCAATTAAGGCAAACACACGACTGGCACTGTCAATCCAGTGGTTACGGTACAGCGCAGACAATGTGCCCAACGGGAGAGCTATCAGCAGCATAATGAACAAGGAGCCTCCAGTCAGGAGGAGTGTATAAGGCAGCTTTTCTATAAACTCTGTCAAGACTGGACGATGGGTTAAATAAGATTGTCCAAAATCCAACTGGAGCAACTGAACCAGCCACTTACCATATTGCACAGGCAATGGCTGATCCAGCCCCAATTGGCTACGCATATCTGCAATTTGCTGATTGGATACAGCTACATCATCTACTCGAAGAATACTCCGAACGGGATCGCCCGGAACAAGCTTAAGCAGACAGAAGCTCACAAAGGAAAGAATAAGAAAAAACAACATAAACGTCAGAAACTTTTTGGCAATGGATTGAAACATGCTAGTTCACATCCAAGTCCTGGGTCAGCAGATAGTATTCACTTTGGCTGGTTACCCAGTTATGTACGTAATTACGATAGGCCACTACGTTGTTTGGATGAACTAGAAAGGATTGCAGATTTTCTTGGTCAATCAGCGTGACAGCCTTCAGCGCCAGCTTGTTGCGCTGCTCCTCATTCACAGTTGTGTTCAGTTGTGTAATCATACGCTCGAGTTCTGGTATATGCACACGACCGTAATTCAATGCTCCCTCCGGCATATAGGCCGCATTCAGGAAGTAGCTTGCATCGCCGCGCGGGGCTGTAATGTTACTGTAAGTCGCCAAATCCCAATCCTGATGAGCGGCCAGATATTCATCAATATTATCAACCTGACGGATATCAATCGTAATGCCAAGCTCCTTAGCGTTAGCCTGAATTAGCTGTGAAATGAGTGGAAGCTCTGCTCTCGACTGGTAGGTTAACAATGTAAAATGAAGGGGGGAGCCATCAGGATTCGTAATTTTGCCGTTCTGCACTGTATATCCAGCCTCTTTGAAGCCTTCTCGCGCCGCATTCAAATCAAACTTTTTCGTAATATATTCCGGTGAAAAAGGAAAATCCGGCAAGAACGGACCTTGCGCAGGGGTTCCCTGACCAGACATGATACCGCTCGCAATCTCATCTCGGTTGATCAGATGATCAAATGCTTTGCGCACAGCTGTTTTTTTTAGATCATGATTGTTCATATTGTAAATAAGTTGGTGCGTCCGTAGGCTGGGAAGAGAGTCAATCTTAACGGTAGAATCAGCTTTCAAGAGCTCCAGACTTTCAATAGGCGGACGATACACAATATCGGCTGTTTTAGCTTGAAAAGCAAGCTGACGTGCATTGGCGTCTTCGTTAAACATGAACTTGGCATGTTTCAACTTTACTTCACCGTTCCAATAGTGCTCGTTGCGCTCCAGATTCAGTTCACTTCCGGCACGGAAACTGGCAACCTGGAACGGCCCCGTTCCCGATGGGAAGTCACCTGTGGCTGTGGTGTCCATAATTGCGGTATTCGGATGAACCAGCTCAGATACAAATTCCGGGAAGGGCTTGTCCGTCGTAATGCTCAAGGTCTTCCCTTCTGCATGAATATCACGGATATGTAGTGCATTTTTGACCGATGGATTGAGCTTTAGCGCTCTTTCCAGAGAGGCTTTGACAGCTGCGGCATCTACGGCTTTACCGCTATGGAATTTCACGCCTGGTCGGATGCTAAAGGTCCAGTGTCGCCCGTCCTTACTATCCCATTTCTCTGCAAGCCAAGCTTCCAGCTTGAGATCCTTATTCACTTTGATCAGTGTTTCATTTACTCCAGCACGAACGGCTGTGTAATTAATATCTGTATGAGGATCAATAGAAGGGCTTTGCACGTTGAACAATAAGGTGACACTCTTATCTTGTGGTGCCGTAGAGGATGTGGATGTAGTGGATGGAGATGAAGCACAGGCTGTCATCATCACCGCCATTACCGCAGGGATACATAGTTTGAAATATGAACGTTTAAACAACAGGGAGTCCTCCTTAATAGTAATCGTAATTTTTACGCTTTACTCCGTGAGTCATATCGTAACCAAATGAGGAGGATTTGTAAATATGTAATTATATGAATACCTATCTAGATTCGTAAAAAAAGGCTGCTTAACCATAAATGAGATGGTTAGCAGCCTTTAAATTTATTCAGGTATTATATTTGGAATAAAAATAATGGTTAATTAGTGCATGGGTGCTTTAGCAGTGCCATGTTCAACATGAACTCTGCGAATGAAAAACGCAAGGATCAGACCGATCACGCTGATGACCATTGCAAAGAAAAATGAATTCTGAGATCCGATTACCATGGCATTAGCCATTTCATTTACGGATTGAGGCATGCTGGATTGGCTCAAATAGCTGTCCATGCCTTTGGAGAGAATACTTACCGCTACGGCAGTACCGATTGCACCAGCGACTTGCTGGAGCGTACTCATAATAGCCGTTCCGTCTGGGTATAGATCCATAGGGAGCTGGTTTAGACCGTTAGTTTGGGCTGGCATCATAATCATAGAAATGCCGATCATCAAGCAGCTATGCAGCACAATAATGAGTACGAGCGTGGATGTCGTTGTAATGCCTGACAGGAAAAACAACACAGCAGCCACGATTACAAGTCCTGGAATCACAAGCCATTTGGGACCGAATTTATCGAATAAGGAGCCCATAATAGGCGACAAGAGACCGTTGATAATCCCACCGGGCAGAAGCACCAAACCTGCTGTTAAAGCGGACAAGGCCAGCCCTTTTTGCAAGAACAGTGGAAGAATCAGCATCGTAGAAAGGATCGTCATCATACATAAGAACACCATGATAACGCCGATCACAAACATTGGAAATTTAAATACACGCAAATTCAGCATAGGTGCCTTCATTTTCAACTGTCGTACAGAGAACAAAATCAACGATACCACACCGACAATCACAGGAAGCAAAACAACCAAGCTGGTCCAGCCTTCGCCACCTTCTCCGGATTTACTGAAACCAAACACGACACCGCCGAAACCAATGGAAGATAGGATAATAGATAAAAGATCAATCTTGGGCTTGGTCGGTTCTGAGACATTCTGCATAAACAAAATACCGCAGATCAGCGAGAGTACCAGGAACGGAAGAGAGATCCAGAAGATCCAGTGCCAAGATAAATTTTGTAGCACCAGCCCTGCAATAGTAGGCCCTACCGCAGGTGCAAACATAATAACCAATCCGATAATTCCCATAGCCGCGCCTCTTTTTTCAGCAGGGAAGATAATTAAGATGGTGTTAAACATTAACGGCAATAACAGTGCTGTACCAATGGCCTGCAAAATGCGTGCGATCAATAACACTGAAAAGGTAGGGGCAAGCGCCGCAACGAGACAACCAGCTATTGAGAACAGCAACGATGCCACAAACAGCTGTCTTGTAGTAAAGGTTTGAAGCAGCAATCCCGATACAGGCACCAAAATACCGAGTGTCAGCAGATAAGCGGTAGTCAGCCATTGGGCTGTTGCTGTTGTAATATGCAAAATCTGCATCAAATCATTCAACGCAATGTTAAGTGCCGTTTCACTGAACATTCCAATAAAGCCACTAAGGAGCAGGGCAATCATAATAGGTAGCACCTTGAACGTCTTGGGTTCAGAGGGTGAACTTGTTTGACTCATTGTACTCATGTTGTTTTTGTTCCTCCAATAAATTAATGGGTATTGAATTATAACGATCGGTCTATATATAATAAACATGCTATTATTTTTTGTCAAAGTAAAAGTTTCAAATATTATATAATGAAGGATGCTGTATATGACTGCTAAACCCGAATCATATGAGAATATCGTACAAACGGCGTCGAGACTCTTTTTTCACCAGGGGTATCATGCGACCGGACTGAATCAGATTCTTGCCGAGAGTGGATCGCCGAAGGGATCACTTTATTATTATTTTCCACATGGTAAAGAAGAGTTGGCTTTGGAGTGCATAAGAAGAGGGAATGAGTTTATTAAGCAAAAATTAAAACAGGCACTGAGCGGAAACGAAAATCCTGTAGTAGCCATTCAGGATTTTATTCGTCATACAGCTGAGGAGGCAGACCGTCTCGGCTTTGACAGCTTCATGCCGATTGGCTTCTGGGCTGCTGCGGAAACTTCCTGTATCAGCGAATCGCTACGTCATGCTTGTGTGAATACGTTTACAGATTGGCAGCGCATTTATATGGAGCGTCTTCAGGAATCGGGCTTGGATGAGGAAAAGGCACACAGCCTGGCGGTACTGATCATTTCAATGCTCGAAGGTGCATTAATTTTGGCCGTTACGCAACAGAGCAGTGCTCCAATTTATAACATCGTGGATTACATTCCACAATTGGTCAAATGACTTAGCTGGTCGGTTTTCAAGCGCCCCTAATGAGCTCCAACAAGCGACTTTAGAGAGTCGATGTTTTCATTTTTGAGAACTCGGCTTTTTGGTGCATCCTGGGATGTAATTTTACTCACATTACCAGCACCAAATGATGAAAAGTATGGTAAAATGGAATGAATTTGATTTTGCGCGAAAGGAAGAGTGATGCAAGTGGCAAAAGCGAAGGTACCCAAACGGCCTACTCGGGATGAATTTGTACTGGAGGAAATCGGGAATCAGCTTGTAGAAGCACAACAAGAGCAATCCGAAGTTGTATTGACTGTATGGGGACGCGAAGAAGCAACCCGCGGACAAATCGTTAAAATGGACCCGAGAACAGGCAAGGTTCATGTAGAGAGTAATGGAGAAACGGATAAAGTTCCTTTTATGGATATCATGAGTGTAAATTACCCGAGAGATTAGTTGTGATTACATAAATATAACAGAAAGGGATGAAAGAATGTCAAAGTTAGGCGTCTCCCTTACAATCGGTATTTTTATGATCATCTTTTCAATGATTTTCGGTTTTAAAGTATATATAGTTGTTTCTGCTGCTATGTTCGGACTTTTTGCTTATCTAGCTATAGCAGGATATCTCAAACGTAATAACCAGGATGATCCGTCAAATGATGGCTATTATGAATTTTTGGAAAATGCCAGGAACTAATAATTATTATTCATGAATAAAAAAACAACCGAGTGGTTTACAGCCATCGGTTGTTTTTTATATTCTGCTATATAAGTGGTAAAGAGAACACCGCATGGCTGCGTTGACCTAGGCCTGGTATAGGTTTATGTAGCTTTGATCGGGCTGGCATGATTAGTGCGGGCTGCGGCTTTCTTAAGCACCTTACGATCGAAAATGAAGGGGCCGAACGGCAACAGCGAGGCAATCAAGGCTGCAAGCCCTTGCAGCAGCGTAATTTTACGCAATATCAACATGACTAACGTGGCAACCACATAAGCCACAAACAGTACCCCATGGATCATTCCCACCCAGCTTACCATTTGCGGCATTCCAGCTGCGTATTTAAGTGGCATGGCAATACATACAAGCAGCAAATAAGAAATCGCTTCAATATTACCAATGGCACCAAACGTTTTAAAAGCATTTTTGAACATAATAGACCTCCTTTTTCTGTTACTTAAAATTTAATATATCCTATAATGCAATGTTATTAAACGGTAGAAAGTTACGATATATCGAAAATTTACAGCTAACTCTTAATATTTACTTTGATACTCGGGTCACAACGTCCGGGTTGTTTAGATTAACGTAAGAAAAAAATGAGGTCTAAACATTTGGTATGGAAATTCCGATAACAGTTAAATGAACGTCTGTACGTTATGGTATATATTTTAAAAGCTGGATTGCAGCAGAAGGGTTTGTGCGTTTACTTATTCGTTTTGACAAATAAAATTTCCATACTGGTATCAAGGAGAGCATAGCATATGAATAAAAAACGTCTGCGTCAATGGATGGCTCCGTTCGCAACGGCCACACTGATTTTGAATACGGGATATGGCATTTTGGGACCCGATGCAGTGGCTAGCGCGTTGCCGACTGAAAGGCATAACTCAAATCTGACAGGTTTGAATAGTGCACAATCACATACCAAATTAGCGACTCTTCAAGGACGCCATATACCGATCACTTCTGGCGCGAAATTGACTTCGTTAACTGGTCAGAAGACCACTCTTAACCAAATGATAAAAGTAATGTCGAGCCAGCTGGTTACTTCGAATATTGCGCCAGCAGATGTAAGCAGTCTTACTGCGGTTCCTACAGAAACAACAAAAGTAAATTTGTCTTGGATCAATCCGTCGGACATCAATTTTGACCATGTAAAAGTGGTTAATGTCACTAACGATGTATATGTAGATAACATTCGAAGTAACTCTTATATGATGAGCGGTTTACAGCCGAACACGACATATACCTTTCGCGTGAAAACGGTGAATAAGAGTGGAAATGAATCTCTCGGTACAACAATTCAGGCTAAAACAGCTTCCGTTGATGGTCCTGTAGATAAGACACCCCCAGGAGAAGTAAGCGGGCTGACAGCGACGAATGTAGGTTATAATGGATTTACCATCAATTACATATTGCCTAAGGATACTGACTTAAGCCAAGCGATTATCTATTTAAATGGTACAGAAATTCAGAGAACCACAGGCACGTCTTACACGTTTAATGTCTTGAATGCTGCTACAGCCTACAATGTAACGGTCAAAACGATAGACAAATCCGGAAACTTATCTCAGGGAGTTAGTATTCCCGTTACAACGTCTTCAGTCTCTACCGATATTGTGCCCGAAGTGACAGGTGCTTCAGTGACATCAGTTAATAACTATAGCGTTACTGTTTCCTGGACAAGACCTAGCGGAATTAGTACAGTCAGCCTGTATAAGGATGGCCAGCTGGTAACGGATTCAACAGGATCATCCTATACATTTAACAATCTTTCGGCAAGCCAGACATACACATTCACGATAAAATCCAAGCGAAGCACAGGTGCGTTGTCTTCCGGTGTGAAACTGACTGCCACAACGGACAGTACGTCCTCCAATTCGTCAGAAGTGTCCAATCTTGAAGTCGATAGCAAAAGCGACACCTGGATCAAAATCACCTATGACATGCCGAGCAGAGCAGAGAAGGTGAAAATATATGTTGATGGCGATTATAAGGGAACTACAAGCTCAGAATCCTATAAAATTACGGATTTACGAGAGGGACGCTGGTATGAGATTAAGGTCATAACCGTAAATAGTAGTGGTAGGGAATCTAGTGGTGTAAAGATATCCGAACGCACGAATTCGGATGGTTACTACTCTTCGTCCTCTAGTTCATCGAACTATGAGAAAGCGAGAGATTTAATGCGGATTGCGGAGAACAGTCTAAATGCGTCCGACTGGCGTTCTGCCAGAGATGCGATTAGTGATCTGCCAACCGGTACACGTAAAAGCGATCTGCTGGATCGATTGGAGGCTATTCGCAATAGAGCATTAGGCACCGGCAGTTCATCGTCCGGGACAAGCTCTACTACCACCACTTCCGGTACTACGACGAATTACACGAACAGTGCGGTTGCTTCCTATTCAACGTCGTTCACCCTAACACCAGGAGCTAAAACAGCTTATGTGGATGGTCGGGCTACAACGATAGCTCAGGCGCCGAAAATCATAAATGGCGTAACGATGGTCCCGTTACGATTTATCAGTGAACGGGTGGGTTACGATGTAAATTATGAAAAAGGCACCAAAAAGATCATTCTGAATCGTCCTACAGACGGCAAACAAATAGTACTTCAAGTCAAGAATTCCACACTTGCTGTATATGAGTTAAACAACTCCCGAAATTATTCGACGAGCATCACTGCTCCAGTTATTGTTAACGGCTACACGCTGGTTCCATTACGAGTCATCAGCGAGCTTTCGGGTTATCAGGTAAACTATAATACTGCATCCAAACAAATTACGATTACCAAATAAATACTTCTGAAAAAAGAGTTCTAAAGTAAAAACTTTAGAACTCTTTTTGTTAGGAAATGTATATGAACATGCGAAAAAGGGAGCTTTTAGACGCCCATAAGATCTACGCATTACTGAATATTCGAACAGGCATGAAAGCGAAATTCATGAGGGGTTAATCCACATCGTTCCTTGAAGATTCGATAGAAATATTTCATATCATGAATACCGACTTCAAGTGCGATCGTTTGAACGCTCCAATGAGTATCTAATAGTAAGCTACAACTCTCGTGAATACGAATATCCTGCAGCATTTTGGTGTAGGTCATTCCGCTGGCTTGTTTAAATTTGCGTTGAAATTGCCGTGAGCTAATTAAGAATTGTTTGCAAATTTGGTCAACGGACAACGGATTTTTATAATTTCTGGTTATATCATCAATCGCATATTGAATGGGATCGGTTATGATTGGCCTGGAAACATGAGCTATTTGTTGCATGGCATGGCTGATATGTTCTAATAAATCGATTAAGTATAAATAAAGTTTATATCTAAATCCGGTGGATTTACATTTTTGCTCCATTTCAATAGTGTACATAATTTTAGCAAATTCTTTTGCATTTTCTCGAACTTGAATATAGTCAGTACATTCCCGAAAAAGAAGGGCCAAACGATAGAAATCCTCTTGAATTTGGCTATCAGCAGGCTCTCCGGGCAATGTTAGTATTTGCTTGTCAAAAAGACAGTTCATAACCTCAAGCGGTGTATGATCTGTTGTATTACTCTGAACAAAGAGATGTTCTTTTCCATAAGGGATAAAAATAATATCTCCCTTGGAGACGGGCAACGTTTGTGTAGAAAATTTTAGTGTGCCGTTACCTTCCTTGATATAAGATATTTCGTAAAAATCATGAGCGTGTTTTTGAATATTTCCCTCTATTTGAATAGGACAAAGAGAAATTGGAGTCCCATTTGTGAAATTATGGTCTAGATAATATGCCTCTTCGCTAACCAATGCGATCCCCTCCTTTGTTGGTAGAAAGCACACCATTTTTTAGTCATAAATTTTATTATATCAATTTTTAAGATGTATTCAATTGATACAGGTCGTAATTGCCCATAAGCTGTCGCTCATGACCATTTAAGTGAAAAATCGAAACTATTAAAATTTTAAATATAAATACAAAGGAGGATAACATGATGAGTGTTAGTTTAACTACAGAGCTTCCAGAAGAAAAAAAGCCATATTTGCTGCGTAGCGGGGATGGAAGAAGGTATGTATTTGGTCAACAGGTAGCTACTGTTATTGCCGATTTTAAAAGCACTGGGGATGTACTCGAATTAACGACGATTTCAGGTGGGAAAGGAGAGACCTTTCCGCTACACAGACATAAAGATGCTTTTGAATCTATCTATGTAATGGAAGGTAAAATTGAATTTATGCTCGATGGAGTGAACTATTTGTTGACTGCCGGAGACTATGTTCATATCCCTCCTGGAATCGCACATGCGTATCGAATGGCTGGGCATCGAAATCGCTTTGCTTCCTATTCGATTAAAGGTAATCTCACGGCAATATATGAGCTTTTAGGAGAGCCGTATCCTTACTTTGAACATCCAACCACAGCGATGAATTCGTATTCTGAGAATCAATTGACGGAAGCTTCCAATAGAGCAGACATTGTATTCCTTCAAGATGCTGTTCGATGGGGGGAGTATAACTCGTCTGAAGAAAGCCATAATCCAAGAAGCGTAGCTCCTTATGTTCTGGAAAATGGAGAGGGAGACCGGTTGCTCACTGGAGACCAGCTTCACAGGATTCTAGCTACTCAAGAAAATACGAACGGGGAATACATTTTTGTAGCTTCTGATGGCCCGAAAGGAGACCCCATTGTTGAACATTTTCATAACCACCATACAGAAACTTTCTTCTGTGTGCAGGGACAAATGACGATGTGGGCAAACGGAGAAGAAGTAAAACTATTCCCTGGAGATTTTCTTCATGTACCTGCAGGAACACTTCATTCGTATAGACTGGACTCTCATTATACGAAAGTCGTAGGTATGTTGGTGTCTGGATTGTTCGAACCTTTCTTCCGGGCATTGGGTGAACCGCACGAAACATACACCTTTCCAACAGAACCAGGCCCGCTCCGTATGGATCGTGTAATGGCTATTATCGACGAACTTGATCTGAACGTGGTGGCTAAATCTCCGCTCGATCGGAAGTAGGGAGGACGCAGTGTCAGTTAACAATCGCACCAAACAATCTGAGTCCTATGCTATTATCTGGATACTTGCATTTGCAATGGTGATTTCAGTGATGAATTCTACCATGTTTAATGTCGCACTACCTTCACTACGCGAAGAATTTCAATTATCCTCTTCCCAAGTAAGCTGGGTTGTAACAGCATATATCATTATTTATGCTATTGGATCAGTGGCTTACGGAAAATTGGCGGACATGTTTAGGTTGAAGAACCTAATTACCTTTGGATTATGTTGCTTTGCGCTAGGATCTATATTCGGCTTCTTTTCTTCTAATTATTGGATGGTTATTGTAAGCAGAATTTTCCAATCCATTGGAGCATCTGTTGTTCCGGCCTCATCCATGTTGATCCCGATTCGCTATATATCTATTGCAAATCGTGGCAAGGCTTTGGGGATTACTTCTGCCGGAATGGCTTTAGGGACGGCAATAGGTCCAATTATTGCTGGTTTTGTTATTGGATTCGCAAGCTGGCGTTACCTATTTTTAATCTCATTTTTAATAATTGTTACCATTCCTTTTTTCAGAAGGTATTTAATCAATGAAGCACCTTCAAAAGGAAAAGCTGATCTCATAGGAGGTATTTTGCTTGCCGCTTCCATTACGCTGCTGCTGCTCTCCATTACTGGTCACAGCTGGAGCTATTTCGCGGCTACGATCCTCATATTCGTATTGTTCATTATTCGTATTAACAAAACAGATGAACCCTTTATTGAACCGACACTCTTTAAAAATACAAGATATACGATAGGATTGATTATCGCTTGTATGGTTCTTACCCTTAATTTATGTGTTCCGTATTTGATACCGCAGGTGCTAAGCTCAATACATCACTTATCTTCTGTAAATACAGGACTCGTAATGTTTCCCGGTGCTTTGATTGCTGCATTGCTTGGGCTGGTAGGTGGGAAAATCGCGGATGCAAAGGGCAACCGCTTTGTATTCTCGTTGGCTTTCCTATTCCAAGTGATAGCATATCTTATATTAGGTATTTTTACAGAGGCGGCCCCAGCAGTTATTGCGATCATTTTAATTCTAGCGAATACTGGGTTAACGTTCGCTCAGATTACAATGGCAAACACCATTTCTCGAACATTAAGCGGTAAGCAAACCGGAGTTGGTATGGGTATCTATATGATGGGAAGCTTTATGGCGGGGGCTATCGGAACGTCTATTCTAGGATCCGTACTTGATCAAGAAGCACAAAGTCAAAGTGTGTTCAGCTCTATTTTTTGGATTATGGGCATATGGATAATAGGATTTGCTATATTTTATTTTACAGTTTTCCGTAAAAAAGCAACATTCGTTTAGCAACACATACAGTAATCAAATAACCACGTTCCTTATAATAATCGCTATAGCCTGCGCCAGGAGTGTTTTCATTCCGATGGCAAAATGATAAAACGCTACTGACCTTCGAAGGTCAGTAGCGTTTTATATCGTTTCAATAACAAACGAGGAAGAGGGGGGACCTTATGAAATCAAACCAACCTAATAGCTAATACTTATTTTGGTGGTTTTAACATTAGGTCATCAATGCACCGATGGTATCTCAATGCTTACTTGTCCGCCGCCTGTCTGGGTAGAGTTGGCGATGATCAACTGTCCGCCATGTAGGTTCACAATGGATTTTGTTATATATAGGCCCATACCGTAATGTCCACTTAATCTTCTGGACGAATCACCCATATAAAATTGCTCCGCTGCTTGTTTGAGGCCCTCAGGAGAGAAGCCCGGGCCTTCGTCTACGATGCTGAACCGCATACATTCTTCCACAGACTCTACAGTCAGCCGGATTTCGCTATTTTCTGGTGCTTGATCTACCGCATTAGAGGCAACATTCATGATGGCTCGCTCAAGCAGAACGGGGTCTGCATACAACGTCTTAGGGAGGTTGTATGCAGCAAATGCGACGGATGTTTTTTTGACAGCAGCCAAGGCCTTTACCTGATCTTTCACCTTCGTTAAATAGTAGTCCGTATCTATCGTTTCCGCCTGCAGGGTGGCTACTGTTTCTGCTTTTGAAATTTCAATAAGAGTTTTGATATACTGCTCCATTTGCCTGGTGCTCTCCGCTATATAATCGGTATAGTTCTTTTGCTCTTCCGATTGATCGGTTTCGGACAGCAGCTCTACGTTTCCGCGAACGATAGTGAGCGGTGTTTTGACATCGTGTGCAAGGGCGGATATTTGCTCGCGACGAGATTTTTCGAGATTCCATTGTTTCTGAAGCGAAGTCTTTAACGTTTCTTTCATTTTATCCATAGAATGGAGCACTTGGTCGATTTCCATCACACCACTGAGCTGAATTGAGAAGTCCAGGTCCTGTGCCTGAATTTGCTTTGTAGCCTGCTGCAATCCACTCATTTTGCGCGTCAGCTTTCGTCCGAAGGAGGAAGCGAGTAGGGCTCCTCCCCCCAGGAAGGCGATACAAAACACGGCAAAAAAGGACAATTCCGCGTTCGGCAGATATTGACGTAGAATAGGATGTTCAAACTGTGCCGAGACAGAGTAGCGCATCACAGTAACTTTATTATTATGTGAAACTTTTACATAGTTATAGGGAAATTGATAGGCAGTATTGCTCTGCTGCGTAACACTCCAAGCGGCTTGAGCCTGCTTTTCAGGAAGATTTCCCTCAATGTGGCGGCCTTTCGAAGTGAATAACGCATATCTATATAGTTTCTGCCGAGAATCCGGCTGTAGGGTCTTGCCAGCTTCAATGATTGCCTTATCCTCCCATACTTGATTTTCAGCATAGTTCGCGGGAAGAATGGTTCCACAAGACATCAGGACATAGAAGATGAGGACCAGGAACAGCGCGAGCGCAATTGTCCCGATACAGAACATAACTAAATAGCCCAGGAAAATGGTTCGCAGTTTGGTTATCTTGCGTGCTTGCTGTACTTTGGCTACTTCCATCGGTACCCGATCCCCCAAACTGTCTCCACTGGCGAAACCTCTACTTTGCCAAGCTTGGCCCGGATATTTTTGATATGCTCCACAATGGTAGCGGAATCGCTGTCCCCATCAAACCCAAAGACGGCTTCATAAATCTGCTCTTTAGAGAACACCTGGCCCCAATTTAGAGCTAAAAACTTACATATTTCATATTCACTTTTGGTAAACGGGATTACAACATTCTGAACGGTGATTTCCTTACCAGACAGATTAAAATGAACTTCCCCGATGCAGAATACATTTCGTCGTTCACGATGCTCCCGTCTGAGATGGGCGTTGATTCGAGCGCGCAACTCTCCAGCCCCAAACGGCTTGACAATATAATCGTCAGCCCCTTCCCCAAGGCCCAACATCACATCGTTCTCCATGGATTTTGCCGTGAGGAACAGTATCGGACAGTCCACTTTACTGCGAATTTCCCGACAGAGGGTGAATCCGTCCATGCTTGGCATCATTACGTCAAGTAGGATGAGGTCAAAGGCTCCAAGCTGCATGGTGAGAACCTGTGGGGAGGCGGAGACCACCGTGACAACATGGCCATCTTTTTGCAAAATATTTTGAAGGAGTGCCAAAACGGCAGGTTCATCATCAACGGCCAACAAGTTTGCCATGCTTAATTCACTTCCCTTTGCTTTCTTTACTCTAATCTTTACTCCGATGAGTTTTGTCCTTCCCAACGACAAATCCATAACCCTAATAATACCATGATGACGAAGGTCCCTACTACGCAATATCTAATTCCCCAATCAAGCTGTATAGTTTCAGGGATAGAATCTGCTGGGCTTACACCGTATTGCACCCAGATGGTGATGAACCGGGCCGCCCAAGCAGGGGGGATGAATATCCAATTATGATCACCCAGCCCTGTAAGGAGCAAAGCAGACAATAGACTCTCCATGATGCCCAGACCGATAGAAGCTCCTTTGCCGAATCTCAAGCTAATGAAAAAATGCAGAAGATAAAGGAATACACTGGACATACACAGTATGCAGGCAGCCAACACATAAAACATCAAGCCATACGGGGACTCTTTCATCAGATATATATAACAAGCTCCAAAGCCGCCTGAGGCAAGCAGCACACTACCAAATCCCAAGCACAGAAGCAGGCTAAGCTTGCTCAAAAAAGGTAGCAGCTTCACCGGCGAGGTCAAGAGGTGTTGGAAATTTCCAGCGACTGACTCCTGCTCAACAGCAATGGAGCATACAATACCAATCATGGTAGGAAGAGCCACAGCCAGAACTTGCAAATAGCCGTCTACCTTCGAAATTGGTGAGTATGGAGTAAAGGAATAATAGGCTAGAAAGATTGCTATGCCTAGGAGTGGCACAAGCAGCTGCACCAGCAATAAGGGCTGCCTTCTAAGTTTAAGCACATCAGATTTCAGATTGCGGAAGAAGGATATCATCTTACTTAGCCTCCCGCTTGCGGAAAGACATGGCCGTCAGGACGGACAGAATCATGAATAGACCAACGGTGATCACTAGGCCGGGCACAATTACGTCTCTATCCAAAAGTGGATCTTCTGAAAGAATAGCAAGCCCATTAGGCAGCACTTGAATGACGGCGCACATCACTCGAGCTGGAATAGCATAGGGTACCGCCCACCATATAGAAGACGTTGCGAACAAGATGGTGCAGGCTACATTGCCCAGCATGTTGATGATTAGGGTGGAAAACATGCCTATTCGGTCCGTTAGGAACAGGCAAAGTGGAATTTGCCACAAAAAGGTAACAAAAAGTATTAGAGTTGCAGCGACGCTTCCTGCTAGTGTCACGGAAGATGAGAATACGAATCCGCCAAGAGTTATCCCTACAAATAGGATAATAGATGAAACCATTAAGAGCCTTACGCAAACCCCGATTTTCCCGTACCATACCTGGGCCAAATCCACAGACATGCCGAGGATAGCACGGTATTTCAGCTTCTTGCCATCCTTTTGGATGACTCCTGAGCACATTAAGGTGAGAGCACCTGGCAGCAGCATGATATACCACCAGTTGTAGCTGGCGCTTTGGAACATATGTCCTCCCATGAGCCCGGTACATAGAAGAAGAGTAACGATGGGAGCCAGCCAGACTAGCTTTTTCGTGAAGGTGCGCTTTAATTTTAAATGTTCGGCTGCTATGTTTTGCTGCATGCTACTCACCTCCCTTTCGGTATTCCTGTGCAATCTGCATGAACAACGATTCCAGGTTTTGTCCTGGAGTGACCGCCTCTTGATAAGCTAATACGCCGCCAGCAATGATCCCAACATGGTCAACGATTTGTTCGACTTCGGATAGGATATGACTGGAAAGAATTACGGTAATTCCTTGCTTCGGGAAGGAGCGAATCAACTCGCGTTGCTCCTGAATACCAATGGGGTCTAGTCCGTTGGTTGGTTCATCTAAGATCAATAGCTTGGGATGATTGAGGAGAGCAATCGCAATGCCTAGCCGCTGTTTCATGCCCATCGAGAACTGGCCCGAGCGCTTTTTCCCGGTATGGGTCAAATCAACAATGTTCAGCACTTCATCAATCCGCGAGTCAGGTAGTCCAAGCAACGTTGTGCGAACCTTCAGGTTCTCTCTAGCTGTCAAATTCTCATAGAGGGGAGGAGCTTCGATCAGTGCACCGATCTGAGCCAGATCTTTTCGGGACCAGGGTTTTCCTTGAAATAAAATCTCACCGGCCGTGGGGCGTAGCATACCGGTTAACATTTTTAAAGTAGTTGATTTTCCTGCCCCATTCGGGCCGAGCAGACCATACACGGAATTCTCCTGAATAGACAATGTGACGTTGTTCACCGCCTGTTGTCGTCTGAAGGTTTTGCAGAGATTTTTAGTCTGTAAAATAATGTTATCCATATCAGTTCATCCTTTTCATTCGTTCTGACAATTACTTTACAGATCAATTCTAAGAACTTTATAAGGATTGAAATATTAATGTTTCAAACTTTATGCATTCATGCAGTATTCGCTATAATGGATACAGTGATTTAGGAAAGGGATGTATTCATGAAGAAGGTTATCGTAATCGGAGCAGGAATTCTGGGGGCATCGACAGCATACCAGTTAGCAAAAATGGGCGCTGATGTCATTCTTGTAGACCGCAAAGATAAAGGACAGGCGACAGATGCAGCTGCTGGCATTATCTGTCCCTGGCTATCACAGCGACGCAATCAGGCTTGGTACCAGCTAGCCAAAGCAGGCGCACGTTTTTACCCCGGGTTGATTGAAGAACTCAAAAGCGAGGGAGAAACAGAAACTGGCTATGCTCAAGTCGGGGCTCTCAGTATTCATGATGATTCGGAGAAAATTAAAAAAATGCAGGAACGGGCACGCTTACGACATACAGATGCACCAGAAATCGGCGAAATTACGCAACTAAATCAAAAGGAAACCCATGAACGTTTTCCCTTGTTAGTAGATCACTATCATTCTGTTCATATTAGCGGTGCCGCTCGTATAGATGGTCGAGCGCTGCGTGATGCGTTGATCCGATCAGCCCAAAGAAATGGGGCAACCCTTATCCATGGGGATGCTGCGCTTCAGTATGATTCCGACCATGTAACCGGAGTAACGGTCGGCGCAAGCAGCTTCTCATCTGACGAAGTCATTGTTTGTGCAGGTGCATGGGCCAATCAACTGATGCTGCCGTTGGGCATTCGCTTTAAGGTTAGTTTTCAAAAGGCACAGATTATGCATTTGCAGGTTCCTGTCAAACAAGATACCGGCACCTGGCCTGTAATCATGCCGCCTACTGATCAATACTTGTTGGCGTTTGATCAACAGAAGATCGTAATTGGGGCAACTCACGAGAATGAAATCGAAGGCTACGATACAAGAGTAACAGCAGGCGGGATGCAGGAAATCCTAAATAAAGGTTTAGAATTAGCACCTGATTTAGTAAACAGCACTTTTCAGGAGGTAAGAGTCGGTTTTCGTCCGTTTACCCCCGGTTTTCTACCGGTGCTTGGAGCTGTCCCTGGCTGGAACGGCCTTATAGCTGCCAATGGGCTTGGAGCATCCGGGCTGACCATGGGTCCCTTTATTGGAAGCCAACTGGCAAAGTTAGCACTGGGAATGGATTTGGATATCAACATCGATGATTATGATATTCGAAATGCTATTGATGAAGGTTGATCCTAGAAGCTGGACAACAGTAGATATGCATAAGAAGCCGCCATACTGGCGGCTTTTCTAATAATATAAGTTCTTTTCCTGGCCCAAAGATAGAGCTTATGTCGATTTTTTAAGGTTACTCGTTTCTATTTTAGTCTTAGACCTAGTAAAACCCCGCTACGTAGGAACAAGATTAGTGACACACCGAAACAAATCACAGAAAACAGGCTAACGGAAATAAAACTACCGCTGTGCGCGTATAGCATTCCTGCTGTGAAAGAGCCAACCATCGTTCCAAAATACATAGAAGAATTGGCAAGTGATGAGACTGTTCCGCGTGCTGTGGCAGACAAGGTTTGAAGCATACTCATCATAAGCGGAAAAATCATTCCAAGGATAAGGAAGATCAGAAAATATGTAATTTCGACATAGGTCACACTAGGTAAATAGGGCAGAAGCAAATAAAGCAGACCGATGAAAATTACGCCATAGATCAAAGAGTGCTTAGGCCCCACTTTGTTAACTAAGCTGCTCCCAAATAAGCTGCTGATCGTATTTCCTAAACCAAGGAATAATATCACCGTACCAATATTTGCAACATTGAGGCTGAATTTGTCGGACAGCCATGTGCCAATAAAAGAGAAGGCAGCAAAATTTCCGAGTTGGAACAGGAAGTAGGCCAGAAAAGCGACCTTAGGTGTTGACCCCTGCAGCAATGAACGGTATCTGTTCCTAATCGAGGGAGCCTTTTGCTTCTGTATAGAAGGAGGCAAGGCGGGCAAGAGAACAGCAGTCCAAATAACGATCAGGAAGGTGCAGCAACCAATCATAATAAAGGGTGTTTGCCACCCGGCGGTAGCGAGATAGCTGCCAATGGGAACGCCTAGCATTTGGGAAAAAGCTAATCCTGCGGTGACAACTCCCATGGCTTTTAACACTTTATGTGGTTGAACTAACTGAGGAATGGCTGCCCAAACTTGAGGTGAGGCAAAAGCGGCACTAATGCCAGCCAATAAGCGAAAAGCAAACATGGTCCAAAAATCAACGGCAAAGCCGCAAAGTAGAGTGAAGATACCAAAACCAAGTAAGCCGAACAGTAGTACTTTTTTTCGATTCCATGCATCTGACAACGGTCCTGCAATTAAGGCAAACAGAGCATACCCTAAAGCATAGGCTGAAACAATCCAGCCTGATTGTTCGATAGAAATGCCGAAGCTTTCACGAAGAATAGGTAGAAGAGGCGACACAATGAACGTATCTGTACCAATGAAAAACATGATCAAGAAAAACAAGGTGATAATTTTATTCAAAACGAAACCCTCCATTTGTTCTATAGTTCGAATATTTTCGAATAATAGAAATATAGCATTCCAATATGCTATAATGCAACTATAATTCTTTGTTAGGCAGGTGAACGGATCTTGAGAACGCTGTATCATCCCAACGTAATTGAAATTACTCTACCTACAGTTTTATATGCTCTAAGTGACCCCATTCGGCTTAATATCATCCAGATTTTAGACGAAAAAGGGGAGCAATCCTGTAGCTCGATAGATATTTCAGCTCCAAAGTCAACCTTGTCTCATCATTTTAAGGTTCTTCGGGAATCAGGGGTCATTCATACGAGAATAGAGGGAACCCAACGCTTTATCTCTATCCGTTACGATGATTTGAATGAACGCTTTCCTAGCTTGCTGTCGGCCGTACTGATGGGCTTGAAGCAATAATAGAAAAAGGTCTAGTTAGCATAAAACTAACTAGACCTTATTTGTCGAAGAACAACCATATATAATTATAAATTTCCGCTTATTTTGCAGTTAGAGAGAAGCTGATCCCTCTACACGTCATTCATCATGTCATTGAGATGCGAATTCTCCAACGATTGTGTTAGGGTTTGCATATTTTTCAAGTAGTCAATTTTATAGATACAGGAGTAAATCACGTTTAATACATAGTCAAAGGCAATTTGCGACGAAAATGTACCAATCTTAGCATGCTTTACTTCGTCATTAGGCACCTGGATACATATACTACTTCGTTTGGCCAACTCACTTTGATTGGTAGCTGTAATGGTGATAAAAGGGATATTCTCACGCGTAAAATGTCGTGCCGCTTTTAAAAAAATCGGTGACTTACCGTGGTAAGTTAAGAAAATAGCGCAATCCTCTGTAGTTAGATTAGCCGTATGATAAGCCCATTCAGACAGCTCTGTGGCTATAACCACGTATTTGTTGATTTTTACTAATTTATTCTGAAAACTTTTCGCTCGGATTTGTGAATCGCCTAACGCATATATAAAGATCCTGTTCGCTTGATCCAGCAACTGAGCCGTTTGTGACAGCAAGTTATCATCCATGAATGTAAAGTTTTTTTCAATCGTTTCCTTCATTAATTCTGCAATTTCTTTCGCCACTTGAAGTGGGGTTTCATCAATCCCGAATGGATAGTTAGGGTCCACATTGGATATATTCTGGGTATCTTGCTGAAATTCCCGAGCGAGTTTTATGATAAACTCCTTGAAGCCGGATAGCCCAAGTTTGTGAATTAATCGATTAATGGCGGAATGCGAAGTATACGTAGCTTTGGCAAGCTCCTGAATATTTAAGTGCAGAATCGCTTCCTTGTGGACCAAAATATAGGAAGCAATGCTTTTTTCGTTTGGTGTAAAGTTTTGCATTTCAGATAATTGCATCAGTATTTTCAACATGTTCCCCCCGGTTCAATTGAACTAACGTTTTACAAAAGATACCAAATAAACATTTTGTTTAAAAACAAGCCGCCATGCTTACAAATATTCGGTTAAATGTACCATTTTGATGGCAAATTCTTTACGATCGACGTTCTTCTACTATAATAAATGAAAAAGAGCCTAGGGGGAATTAATATGCTTACTATCGGTTATATTGGGAATGGCAAAAGTACCAATCGGTATCATCTTCCTTTTTCATTGACCAGAGATCATTTGAACGTAAAGACGATCTACGCGCGTAATCCAGATAAAGGGGAGTGGGAGAAAACCCCAGGCGTTCAGTATACGGATCATCTTGATTCTCTAATGAACGATAAGGAAATTCAGTTGATTGTTGTCTGTACACCTGTAGAATCTCACTACACTTATGCGAAAATGGCACTCGACCACGGAAAAAATGTACTTGTCGAGAAACCCTTTATGTTAACGAAAGAAGAAGCTGTGTCCATCTTCCAATATGCCAAGGAGAAAAATCTGATTATACAGTGCTATCAGAATAGACGTTACGATTCGGATTTCCTCACTACAAAGAAGGTTATTGAATCAGGAAAACTCGGTGATTTGCTGGAGGTGGAAATGCATTTCGATTATTATCGCCCTGAAACCCCCAACTCCACCTCTCATTTTTCCAAATATAACAGTTACCTTTATGGACATGGCGCTCATACCATTGACCAGGTTCTTTCCTATTTTGGGAAGCCTGACACGATCCATTACGATGTGCGCCAATTGCTCGGTTCTGGAAGAATGAATGATTATTTTGATCTGGATTTTTATTATTCTTCACTCAAGGTATCCATCAAATCCAGCTTTTTTCGTTTAAAAGAGCGGCCGAGTTTTGTAGTATACGGCAAAAAAGGCGTTTTTATAAAGCAGACAAAGGATCGTCAGGAGGAGCATCTTAAATTATACTATCTGCCTAAGGGACACGCCGATTTCGGCATCGACCAGCCTGAGCATTATGGCATTTTAACGTACCTGGATGACGATGGAGAGTACCATGAAGAAAAAGTTGTTTCTGAAAAAGGAGATTATGCCCGAGTATATGACGATCTCTATCATTCGATCATACACGGCAAAGAAAAAGCGATTACAGATGAAGAAACAATAACTTCAATGGAAATACTTGAGAAGGGTATAGAGGAGTGTAACTAGAATGAAATTGGGAATTGTCGGAGCAGGAATGATTGTAGGGGATCTATTGAGCTTTATTCAGGAAATCCCGACTATTTTATTAAAGGCCATTTGTTCTAGACCTAGCCATGAGGAGAAATTACTAGATTGGCAACGTAGATATGGAATCTCTCAGATTTATTCGGATTACAGCAAAATGCTGATGAATAATGACGTTGATACTGTCTATATTGGGTTGCCTAATCATCTTCATTATTCATATGCCAAAGAAGCATTACTGAGTGGTAAACATGTCATTTGTGAGAAGCCGTTCACATCCAATTTGCATGAATTTCTAGAGCTAAAAGAAATTGCTCAGCAAAGAAAACTGGTATTGGTGGAAGCCATTACGAATCAATATTTGAAAAATTATTTTTCCATGAAGGAGTATCTGCCTAAGCTTGGTGAGATTAAAATAGTTGAATGTAACTATTCTCAATATTCATCTCGGTATGAGGCTTTTAAATCGGGAGTAATCCAGCCTGCGTTTAATCCAGAAATGTCTGGCGGAGCCTTGATGGATATCAATTTATACAATATTCATTTTGTTGTTGGCCTTTTCGGGAGCCCTAAGAAGGTAGAATATTTGGCGAACATGGAACGTGGAATTGATACTTCAGGCATACTGCTACTTGATTACGGCAATTTTAAGTGTGTTTGCATAGGTTCAAAAGACAGTACGGCACCCAATGCAGTGAACATTCAAGGCAATAAAGGCTATATACACATGGCGAGTTCAGCTAATATATGCGATTATTTTGAATACACTCCTAATAAGGAAACGCCCATCCGTGTGGATCTGAAGGATCATTCGCATCGTATGTATGACGAATTCGTTGAATTCGACCGTATCATCCGTGACAACGATTTGGAAAAGGTCTCGGATATGCTTGAACATAGCGAAAAGGTTATGAATGTCATTGAGGAGGCCAAACAGTCGGCGAATCTTGTGTTTGGTCCTGATAAACATAATCTTTAAAATACTTGTACCTAAAATTGAAGAAGCAACTCGCTTGAGCTGCTTCTGACTCATGGATGTGAGAGTAGCAGATAGATACGTCTGCTACTCTTTTTTCGCCCAGATTCACAATTTCCGGTCTAAAAGCATGCCAATTTGCTCGGCCATCTCGTCCGGTGGGAGAGGTTTTTCGTTCATAAACCACCACTCCATGATCCCCACTACAGCGGACGCTGCATAACGGACAACTACTTCTTTGTTTAATCCTCGATTTCTCTCTTCATTCATGTCGACCTCTTCCCGAAGTTCATCCATCATAAATTCAAGGAATTGAGTGCGGAAGTAAGGAGCGCCCTTACTCACCAGCATTGTGGAGAAAAATAAATAATTAGCCTCAAAATATTCAAACCAGATCATTTCGGCTTCTGTAAAGCTCAAATGGGCCGATTCATTGCACAATCTTCGGAGTTCATCAATATGTGTGGCGATCAGCTTATCCAGCAAATCATAGGACCTGGTCGTATTTTTCCCTCAATCGCTTGATGTCCGCTCTTGGGGGAGCACCGAACATGCGAGAGTATTCACGGCTAAATTGGGAAGAACTCTCGTAACCAATCCTGTAAGCGACATCCGCGGCATCCGCCGATTCAGCCATTAAGATACGACGGGCTTCCTGAAGTCTCAGCTGTTTCTGAAACTGGATCGGGCTCATGGAGGTTACTTCTTTAAAATGCCGATGGAATGAGGAAATGCTCATACTGGCGGTCTCTGCAAGATCTTCGATCCGAAAAGACTGATCCCAATGTTGAACAATATAGTCGATAGCTTCCCGGATTCGATAGGTGCTGCTTCCTTCGACCGCAATCTGAGCCAATTCGGCTCCATAGGGGCCCTGAAGGAGTCTGTACAGAATCTCTTTTGTGTAGAGTGGGGCGAGAAACGGGATTTCTTCTGGAGTATCCAGCAGGCGGGCAAGTCTAAGCACAGCATCCTGAATAGACGGTTCCATTCGGCCGACGAATAAGGCACGTTTGGCGTTTTCTTTTAATTTGACCTGGATTTTAGAATCGTTCAGTACCTCAAGGATCTGATTATGGGTAAATTCGAGCTTGAGACTTAGGTAAGGAGATCCTGGAGAAGCTTTTATAATTTGACCGATCACTGGCAGATTCATAGACGCGATCAGATAATCGGAAGGTCCATATTTGAAATTTTCCTGTGCCAGCAAAATTTCTTTCAAACCTTGAACAACAAAACAAAAGGAAGGTTTGTAAACCCGGTAAACAGGCTCGGTTTTGCTGGAATGCTGATAGAAAAAAAGGGAAGGAATTGCTGTTTCCCTCGAACTATTTTGAAGTGAGTGACGCTCGATCAAACTGGTGAGCTCTTTTTGTTGTTCAAGAATGTTCGCCGACATTCAAATCCTCCTTGCGAGTTTGTCTTGCTCCATTATAAAACGCAACTGCCTGTAACAAAAGTAGTGGTGATAGGATCAGGCAATCAATTAAGACAAATGAGATAACGCTTTGCTTCTTCTGTTTGGCATAATAAAACTAAACTCACAGAATCAAGCAAGGAGGTGGATAACGGAATAGGAAGTGGGTTCAAGATAACGGCATTTAACAAGAACAATTTTCAACAGAGGGAGAAGATGAATCATTTGAATCGTTGGTTTAGGAACTTATTGGTTCAAAGGCTTATCACATTAATAGAGTTTGAAGAGCATGAAGGTTTCAAACAATTATATAATAGTTCTCTTGACAGAATCGTAAGCCAATTAACTAAACAAAGATAATTAACATCTATAATTACCAACTCACTTGCTCGATAAAGATAAAATTGTATTAAAGGAAGGGGAATTCATGATGCAAAAGCGTAAATTGGGAAATAGCGGTCTGGAAGTTTCTGCGATGGGACTTGGATGCATGGGAATGAGCTACGGTTATGGCCCAGCTTCTGATCCAAAGAAAATGATCTCAGTCATTCGGGAAGCAGTCGAGCGCGGCGTAACTTTCTTTGATACCGCCGAAGTATACGGACCTTATACGAATGAGGAACTTTTAGGCGAAGCGCTTCTTCCTGTTCGCGACCAAGTCGTGATTGCCACGAAATTCGGCTTCCATATTCAGGATGGCAAGCAGTTCGGTATGAACAGTCGCCCTGAGCATATCAAGAAAGTTGCCGAAGCATCGCTTAAACGTCTCAAGATTGAAGCCATCGATCTGTATTATCAGCACCGGGTCGATCCAGATGTGCCAATTGAAGAGGTAGCGGGAGCCGTGCAAGATCTGATCCGAGAAGGAAAGGTGAAGCACTGGGGATTATCTGAAGCAGGAGTCCAGACGATCCGTCGAGCACACGCCGTTCAGTCGCTCACTGCAATTCAGAGTGAATATTCTCTGTGGTGGAGACGTCCAGAAGAGGAACTCCTTCCTGCGCTTGAAGAGCTCGGCATTGGCTTCGTTCCGTTCAGTCCTTTGGGCAAGGGTTACCTAACGGGGAGTTTTAACGCAGACACGACATTCAGTCATGGTGATTTGCGCAATATTCTTCCGCGTTTTACTTCAGAAGCGCTAGAGACCAATCAGGTGCTGGTGGACCTGCTTAAAGAGATGGCTGAGCAGTTAAAGGCAACACCAGCCCAAGTTGCACTCGCCTGGCTGCTTGCCCAAAAGCCGTGGATCGTTCCGATTCCGGGCACGCGGAAATTGAGTCGTTTGGAAGAAAATCTAGGTGCGTTGAGCCTTCAGCTTACGTCTGAAGATGTGCGGAACATTAGCAACGCAGCTTCACAAATCACATTGATGGGCGCGAGATATACAGAGGAGTTGGAGAGAAGAACAGGTCTGTGATTTAATTCTTCAAGTCTTTCGTAGCTATGAAGAATGAATTGAAAGAGTCCTTGTTTTCAGAGAGTTGTACCGGGTAAAATCATCGGATTTACACGAAAATGATTTCACCCGGTACGATATGTTTAAGAGGAAGTCTCTTTAGTTAAAGTGAATAATTGAGATGAAAAATCATATTTCTCTGCAATATTAAAATCCTGGTCAGCCTGATAAGGCGGAGTGAGTATAAGTCCGATGTTCATTAACTCGCTGCCTGTAAAACGTCGGTCCAGTTCTTCCACGAAATATACTGCCTTTTCGTCCAGTCCGATGAGCTTTAGCCTTGAATAAGCTGCATTGGGGCGCGAGAGTACCTGGTACCAGCCGACGAGAGCATGCTCACGTTCTGCATCAATAGTCATCCAAGCTGTCTCATTTTTTTCAAAAGGACTTAGCAGACGGTAAAACGTTCCCTGGGTAACTAATCGTTGGTGACGTTTATACAATTGTATTTGCTTTTTGATTATACTGCACTCTTCCTCGGTCAAAGCCAATGGATCAAGTTCATAACCGAATACACCGAAGTAGGCGACATTTGATCTGGTTTGTAGTGGTGCAGTTCTGCCTACCTGGTGGTTCGGAATGGTTGACACATGAGCACCCATGCTGCTAAGCGGATAGGCCATGGAAGTGCCATACTGAATCTTAAGACGTTCAATAGCTTCGCTATCGTCGCTCGTCCATGTTTGCGGAGCATAATAAAGCATCCCTGGATCAAACCGTCCTCCACCGGAAGCACAGGACTCAAACAAAATCTCAGGGTATTTGGTAATCAGCTTCTCATATAAAGCATACACGCCTAGGACGTAACGATGGAAAAACTCGCCCTGTCTTTCCTTGCCAAGTGATAATGAATAGGCTTCTGAAATGCAGCGATTCATATCCCATTTTACATATTCGATGTGAGCAGAAGAAAGTACGTCATCCATTAACTTAAACAGGTAATCCACAACAGGCGGTTGGGAATAATCAAGAACATACTGATGCCGTCCATGCTTGCGTTTACGCCCGGGTGTTCCCACAACCCAGTCTGGATGTTCCCTCATAATATGAGAGTCGGAGTTAACCATTTCCGGCTCGAACCAAAGACCGAATTTCATACCGAGCTCATTGATCTTCTTTGCCAAATTCGAGATTCCGTTCGGTAGCTTTTCACGATTTTCAAACCAGTCACCGAGTGAGGAAGTATCATTGTTTCTTTGACCGAACCAACCGTCATCCAAGACAAAGAGCTCAATCCCTAGTTCACTTGCTTTTTTAGCCATATCCACTATTTTCTTCTCGGTAAAATCAAAGTAGGTTCCCTCCCAGTTATTGATTAATACAGGTCGTTCCCGTTCGGCCCAGCTACTACGAATTAAGTGTTTATTGTATAGGCGATGGAACGCCTGGCTCATTCCGTTCAAACCGTTCTGTGAGTAGACCATAACTGCTTCAGGCGTATAAAAACATTCTCCAGGCTTCAGAGTCCAGCAGAATTTGTCAGGATGAATACCGAGGCTCAGTCGGGTAGTTGAGTAGCTGTCCACTTCCGCCTGGGCAAGAAAGTTTCCACTGTAGACGAGATTAACTGCATATACTTCTCCTTGGTGTTCCTGAGACCCCGGTTTGGCAAGCGCCATGAATGGATTGTGAATATGACTACTAATTCCTCGTGTGCTCCCAATGGACTGAACACCTGGTCTGAGTGGTGTACGCTCCACATGTCGTTCCCTACCCCATGCCCCCGACAAATGAATAAATTCATATTCGGAGTCAGGAAGATCAAGGCTCATGCTCATTAGACGGTTGACTCTCAGAGTACTATTTCCGGAGTTCGTTATGGATACGGATCTCGTGATTACAGGCAGTTCACTGAAGATGGTGTAAGCAAGTACGGCAACCGCCCCTGTAAGGGAATCGGTCAGCGTGATCAGGAGTGTCTCTGCTTCATCTGCTTCCTTACAAAACGTAGCAGGGAGATGGGGGATTTTAGGTTTCCCCGTGATGACCTCGTAACGGTCAAATATGAACTCCATTATATGAGAACCATCCTCCTGTATGATCTCAACTGCTGGTTCTCTAAAGTCTCCACTTCCCGAAGAAGGAAATTCCTGCTTAATGCTTTCCAATGATGTTACCAAGTCGCCATCAAACTCACCGACAGACACAGAGCGGTAGCTTCGTTCAATAAAACGGTCATATTGACCTAGGTACTCCATTTTTTTGCCATAATATAAATGCTCCAATTGCCCGTTCTCCATGACACGGAAAAGATAACTGCAGTATTTGTTCGTTAAGTGAAATGTACGTTCCTTTGGGTTAACTTGTATACTAGCCATGTACATAGCTCCTTTCAAAATATAACAGACCTGTTGAAAGCGTTATTATTGAACTCAGCATAACAAAGCCAGGGATAGAAAATACATTACTTTTTTTAAGCGTATTATGGGAAAAACAAAGAATCTTCCAAAGGGGATTTATAGTTAGGTTCAACCTTATTTCTTGTTATTTGTCATCCTTAACTTATGCTATAGTGATAAATTAACAAACATAGATTCTATGTTGGGAAAAGTACGAGGAAGGTGCGAATGGACCAGAATATGATTTTCAGGATTTGGATACACATCCCAGTTCAGAGCTTAAAAATATATTGGATCTGATTCTATATAATTGCGGGAGAAGCACATATAGGGAACAACTTCTTTGGTTTTACTATATAAATCTATAAAAATATTAGTATTTGAAAGCGGTTTTTTTTGCTATCGTAAAATTGTTGTTTTTTTCCTGCATGGTATTTTTAACGATTGTAGGAAAAATACTTTTTGCGGGAGGAGAACGGCACGTGGATTTTATAACTGCTTTTATTCCAGCTGTCGGCTGGGGAGTCATGCCGATATTGGCGTATATGACTAAAGCCAGTCCCCGAGAACAGCTGACAGGTACTGTTATTGGTGCTGTGTTGTTTGCTCTGTGCTTGTATATCATTCAGCCAGCCTCATTAGCACCGATTCCTTTTGGGATAAGTTTTATATCCGGTATTTTCTGGGCCGCTGGACAATTGCTCCAGTTTCGATCTTTCCAAAAAGTAAGCGCATCCATTGCCATTCCTGTAATTTGCGGTCTACAGTTGATAGGGACGACGCTATTTGCCGCACTTATCTTGGGTGAATGGATAACAGGTTACCAATATGGGATGGGTGTTGGTTCTCTTCTATGTATTTTGGCGGGAGTTCTATTCACCAGCTATCAGGGCAAGTCTGCTGGGCTGTCTAAGCCTTTGCCGTTACGAATTATTATGATGCTGGTTTGCTCCGGGTTAGCGTTAAGCAGTTATGTAGTTATCAATCAGTACTTTAATATATTGGAGCTGTCCATCATTCTGCCGCAATCGCTCGGGATGTTATGCTCGGCCATAGTCATAAATCTGAAAGGCAAACATCGGCTGCGATTCTCTCCAGTACTTCGCAATTTGTCTACAGGATTGGTTTGGAGCATTGCTAATCTAGCACTATTTATTTCCAACGGTTTGATCGGCATGGCGGCTAGTTTTCCGATCTCTCAAGCGAGCATTGCGATTGCTTGTGTCGGTAGCATTTTAATATTTAAGGAAAAGAAAAGCTCTCAGGAATGGATAGCTATACTTGTGGGAATTACGGTGCTGATGATAGGAGTGGGAATGATCAGCCTGATTAAGCCCTAGAGAGAATTTGTGGAGAAAAAAGCTTATATATCCATAGGGCACGCTTTTCGGGATTGACAGAGGTATAGCAGCATGAGAAAATGTACGCGCGTACATAAAATGATTGGAGGTGGGAAATATCGTTTCGCGCAAGGAAGTAGCAGAACTCGCTGGCGTGTCTGAAGCGACGGTGTCTCGAGTATTGAACGCGACCGGTCCTATTAAGGAAGATACGCGGAAAAGGGTCCTGGACGTTGCCAATCAACTTGGATATGTTCCCAGTGCATTGGCCCGCAACTTTGCCCGAAGCAAGAGTGGCCATCTTGGTGTGGTTATGCCCTATGTCCCGAAGGCGCATCTGTTCTCTGCTTATTTTTTCTCTGAGATGCTGAGCGGCATCGGCAATAAAGCCAGAGACAGCGGGCTCGATCTACTACTATTATTCCGAAAACCGGGGGAACGGATGGACTACAGCAGTCTTTTCCGTCAGCAGAAGGTGGACAGTTGTATCATCCTTGGAGCAAGAGATGACCACGATGAGGTGGAGGCTCTGAAGAGACTTCAGCAAGAGGGGCGACCGTTCTGTGTCATGAATCACCATTTCGAAGGGCAGTCGTTCTGTGAAGTGGATGCAAACCATGTAGAAGGAAGCCGGGTGGCCGTTAGTCATCTCATTGAGCAGGGGTGCAAGCGGATAGCCTTTCTCAACGGTCCGGATATCTATTCCAACAGTACGGAGCGCTTGAAGGGTTATCTCATCGCGCTTCAGGAGGCTGGTATTGAATATGACTATGAGCTGATTCTGCAAGGCAATTACAGTCGTCGAAGCGGGCTGGAAGCGTCGGCTACCATCGCAGACAAATTAGATGATATTGATGCCGTATTTGCGGCGAACGACCGGATGGCCCTCGGCGTAATGCAGGGTCTCCGTGAGCGCGGACTGGCAATTGACCAGTTCCCAGCATTTGTGGGCTATGACGATTCGGATGCGGCTGAGATGGCTGTTCCCCCACTAAGCAGTGTTCGTGTTCCTTTTTATGAGATGGGGGAGCTTGCAGCCTCGAAGCTTATACCCGATTCTCAGGACCACATTCCGGCTCTGGAACTGACTGCGACTGGGTGCGACTCAATAAGAGAACTTCTGTCCACAGAGCTGATTATCAGGGCGTCATCCATTCGTCAATAACACCATTCATCAATAATTCGTTGAAACTCATACCTATAAGGAGGATCACGACATGTCTAATCGTCTTCGTATTGGAATGGTTGGCTACAAATTTATGGGCAAGGCTCACAGCAACGCTTACCGTAGTCTACCTATGTTCTTCCCAGATGCCCCGCTGCAGCCAGAGATGTCCGTCATCTGTGGACGTAACGAGCAGGGGGTTCAGGCGGCTGCCCGCCAGTTCGGCTGGACCGAGAGTGTTACGGATTGGCGTGATCTAGTGAAACGTAACGATATTGATCTCATTGACATTAACGCCCCGAGTAATGCTCATAAGGAAATTGTTATCGAGGCTGCCCTCCATGGCAAGCATCTGTTTTGTGAGAAGCCGCTTGCGCTTTCACTGGCAGATTCCCGTGACATGTTGCAGGCAGCAGAGAAAGCAGGAGTCAACCATATGATTGGCTTCAACTACCGCTTTTCTCCGGCTGTCCAGCTGGCGAAGCAGCTCGTCGAAAGCGGTCGCCTAGGCAAAATCTATCATTTCCGTGCGTTTTTCCTTCAAGACTGGATCATGGACCCGTCCTTTCCGCTGGTATGGCGGTTGCAAAAAGAAGTGGCCGGTTCTGGCTCTCATGGAGACCTTGGCGCCCATCTGATTGATCTCGCTCGGTTTCTGGTCGGCGAGTTCGACGAAGTTATCGGCATGAGCGAGACGTTCATCAAACAGCGTCCGCTGGCTATGGAGATGAGCGGATTGAGCTCCAAAAGGAGTACCGAGGCCAATGCACCAATGGGAGAAGTGACGGTCGATGATGCCACGCTGTTCCTAGCACGCTTTGCTGGAGGTGCGCTGGGCAGCTTCGAGGCCACACGCTTTGCTGCCGGACATCGGAGCACAAATTCATTCGAAATCAACGGTAGTCTAGGCAGTGTACGGTTTGACTTTGAGCGGATGAATGAACTGGAAGTGTATTTCACACAGGATGAGGAAGACGTTCAGGGCTTCCGCCGCGTGCTCGCCACCGATCCAGCACACAAGTATTCCGAAGCCTGGTGGCCTGCAGGACATACAATCGGATTTGAGCATACCTTCACCCACGAGATGCTTGAGATGTTGAGTGCCATCTCCGAAGGACGGCAACCTTCGCCGAATTTCCACGACGGGGTCGCTTGTCAGGCTGTGCTTGAAGCAGTAGAACGATCTATAAAGGAACGTCGCTGGGTATCCATTGAAGAAATGTAGTATAACAACACATTCCGAAAGGTGAGTGGATTATAGATGCGCAAGGCACTGATTGTATGGGGTGGATGGAACGGACATGAGCCGGAGCAGGTGGCGGCTATTTTTGAACGCATTTTAAAGGAAGAACAGTTCGAGGTGGAGGTGTCTAATACCCTTGATGCCTACCAGGATGCGGAGAAACTGCTTGGCCTGGACCTGATCATTCCAATGTGGACTATGGGCCAGATCGAGCAGGAACTAGTCAATAATGTCTCAGCAGCGGTTCAAAGCGGTGTAGGTCTGGCAGGCTGTCACGGTGGCATGTGTGATGCCTTTCGGAACAACGTGGACTGGCAGTTCATGACAGGTGGGCAATGGGTTGCTCATCCCGGTAATGATGGAGTGGAGTATATGGTGAACATAAAGCGTGGCTCCAGCCCGCTGCTGGACCATATTGAGGATTTTCAGGTCAAAAGCGAGCAGTACTACCTCCATGTAGACCCTGCAGTTGAGGTGCTGGCAACCACACGCTTCCCGGTCGTACCGGGACCTCATTCGGCTAATGGGCCGGTGGATATGCCTGTTGTATGGACAAAGCGGTGGGGAAGCGGACGCGTATTCTACAATTCGCTAGGTCATCACGCAGATATCATAGATATACCTCAAGTGACCGAGATGATGCGCAGCGGGTTCCTGTGGACCGCGGCAGGCAAACAGGCAGCGACCAGCTACGGTAGCTCGCTGGCAGAGGCATACACGGGTATGGCAGACAACCAGCAGCAGTAGCGCGAACAGGATGGTATCCGATGTAATAAAAGAACGCCATTATCCATTTTTTCTAAAGGAGAAGGGAGTCCAGCATGAACAAAATGAAAGTAGGCATTATCGGATGTGGTAAAATTAGCGGAATTTACATGGAAAATTGCCATCGTTTCGACATTCTGGAGCTGTTCGCAGTAGCGGATCTGGACCAAGGTCGAGCAGAGGAGCAGGCGATAGCGTTCAACGTTCCGAACGTATATACAGTAGATGAGATTTTAGCTGACCCGCAGATCGAACTTATCATTAATTTGACCATACCGGCCGTTCACGCCGAGGTGTGTCTCAGAGCTCTTGCGGCTGGCAAGCATGTCTATGTGGAGAAGCCACTTGCCGTCACCCGTGAGCAGGGCCAGGCTGTCTTGGATCTTGCTCGTCAAAAAGGACTACTTGTTGGCTGCGCACCGGAAACTTTCTTCGGTTCCGGTATACAGACATCATTGAAGCTGATTGAGGACGGTGTCATTGGGAATCCAGTAGCTGCTACAGCTTTCATGATGAGCCGTGGGCATGAACATTGGCATCCCGATCCTGAATTTTATTATGCAGTCGGCGGCGGCCCGATGTTTGATATGGGCCCTTATTACTTGACGGCTCTGGTACAACTGCTGGGACCGATTGCCACCATTTCGGGCATGACCAGCAAGGCGATGGATCAGCGAACAATTACGAGCGAGAAAAAGAAAGGCCAGACCATCCCAGTCGATATTCCGACCCATGTAGCCGGATTGCTGCGCTTTAAGCAGGGGGCTGTCGGCACGCTGATTACCAGCTTTGACATCTTTGGTGGAAGCACTCTGCCACCGATCGAGGTATATGGAACGCATGGCACGCTACAGGTGCCTGACCCGAACACGTTCGGAGGACCAGTTCGCTATAGACTGTTAGGCGAGCAAGAATGGACAGAGGCACCGCTGCAGCCGGGATACAAGGAGAATACACGGGGTATCGGTGTTGCCGATATGGCCTATGCTCTCCGTAGCGGACGGCCTCACCGCGCTAGCGGGGAACTGGCCTACCATGTGCTGGAAGCGATGTGGGCGTTCCATGACTCTTCCGATCAAGAGACCTTATATACGATGCAGAGCACCTGTCAGCGCCCGTCGGCTTTACCGGAAAACCTGCCCTTGTATACATTAGATGTGTAAACGAGTATCAGTCTGAAGCTGACCTGCAGCATACAAGAATTATAAGACTGGAGGGCTGTCCCAAAAGTCGGTCTGGGATTTGCACATTCTGCTTTGACTATTTATTACTTAAAAAAGAAGGCTCCAGCCCCGATTTGACTGCGGCTTAGGAGTCTTCTTAGTTAACTTTCAAGACATCATGCTACAATCATTTCGAGCCTTGAACAAGATTTTTATGCTATAAAAAATAACATCACTACTACGAGGAATGCGCTAGAACGGACCTTTTAGCTTGATTAGTTCTGTAATTTCGCTCTAATATAAAAGAAACATCAGCTGGACATCAATGTATTCTTAATACGGTGGCGCTGTGAATGTATTCTGATAATACAAGAAAAATATCAGATCAATTTCAATTTTTGAAGAGGGTGAAAATATGTGTAGATATGCAATGTACGGTCCATACAAAGATATCTTTGCCTGCTTTACTTGTAGGAAGGTGTATAAGCAAACATCCCGCTTTGAGATGCCAAAGGATGAATATGAGCGGCTTGTACATGTCTGTCCGCAATGCCAGACGCCCATGCATGACATGGGTCATGATTTTCAGGCCCCGAAGCAAACGGATATCAAGCAGTGGAAAAAGGTAGAGCTTCTGTATCGAAACAGATACTCTTACCATTCCTGTGGGTGTGGCGGTCCTGGGTACAGACCTTCCCGGTTGCAAGATGTTCCTGAATTTCTGAAGGAACAGCGAAGGTTTAAGAATGAGGGAGAGGCATTACTGCATCGAATTTTGCAGAGTTAGTTGAATCGTGCCCGTAACAAACATCGGCTATTCGTAGTATTTTCATAAGGAGGTCATCATGAGAAATTGTGCGCTTTACAGCTCAACCTTCGATCTGGATCAGGTTGAGAGACTATTAAAGTCGATTTATCCCAACAACAAGATACACGTGAATGAAAGCAAAACTAAGTTTGAGGTCAAAAGCCGGGGCTGGTTTAGTAGAAAGATCAAAGGATTTAACATAATGACCAGCAAAACGAATCCGGAGGAGTTTGCCTCCATGCTTAACGGAATGATAAACTTTTTTAGTCAAATTCCTGCTGAAAACGAACAGTTGCAGCAAAAGCTGTTGATCAAAATGAGTACGCTGAATATGGTGATTGGTGTGGAAACTGAGGAGGATATATCTGAAGCCTTTTTTGCCGAATTACTTGATATCATAAATTCGCTGGATGGACTGATGTTCCGAGGTGGCGGTGATTTGCTTGCACCTGACGGAAGTCTGCTACTAGATGTGAATGGACGTTCGGAAGTGGAAGATTATACAGTGACTGCTCATGTTAGTTATTTGTACGGAGAGGATCAAATTAGCGAATCCGGAATGGAGCGAAAGCTGCAGTCAGAAAAGATATTGCTGGATCAAGGCTTTACGCAAATGCCGCCGATCCCAGGAAGGCTAGGAGATGAAGCCGCAGACAGCATCCGTTCCCTTAAGGAAGTGGCTGGCCGTGCCGTTGCTTTGTGTATTGTAGCCCTGAAAGGCGAGTGTATCGGTGCGGGCGAAAACATGGATGATACGAATCGAATGATAAATCAAGTGACTGATCAGTATGGCGCGGACCGTTTCTTTTCACCAGAAGAGAAGAGGTTCCTATCCAATGAGTATGACGATGAGTCAGAGGGTGTCCAGTTCTCCTGGCGTTATGAAGGCTTTTGGACTCTGTTATGGGCTTTGGGCCATCTTGAGAAGTTAGGTGACCCAACTGGTATTTGCGACGTGCCATTGTCTGTTTCAAAGTTGCAGCAATTTGACTCATTTGAGGCTTTTCTGTCAAGCTCAAGGCTGCGCAGTAGCAAGGAAATTTTAGATGAAGCCGATTTAATCTGTCGTTACGACTGGATGTGTGTGGATAGCCGCATTCATAAACAGCCAGCCCCTGGAAATCTGGATGATGGTGTAGTGTATGAACGTCATCGTGTGCTAAAATGGCTCACTGGTTACATGGGACAGGATTGGGATGATGTGCGCACAGATACATAATAGGAAGCGTAAGAAAGCAACAATCCTCTACCAAATAGGTAGAGGATTGTTGGTTTGGTGTGGGGCACTTTACTTAAAATTCATGACGTTGACCGTAAATTCGCAATTCACTGATCTCAAACATCGTACTTTGCGGCTCGATTATCGCCAGCTTGAAAAAGCGGAAAGGGGTGTTTTTATACTCATCCCTCACGTAAAGCCGTTGCTTTTCTTCGGTTCGTACAGTGAGCTGATCCGTCAAACGGGTCCAATTCTTCTCATCATTCGAGCCAAACACGGCAAGACCGGAGATCCGCTCGGGAAAGCTTCTTCTGCCTTGGACCTCGAAAACATGCCAAGATTACACCCCTAAAAATATCGAGTTTAATCGACAACTATATAAATATAACAAAACTAGACAAGACAACTGTTGAGAGAAAGTTGTCTTGTTTTGCACTTTTAGGACCCATACCATGGAGTTAGGAAAACAGATTTTAAAACTTTTTAATCATCAAGGCATAGTACTGGAAAACAAAAATATATATGCTTTAGGTCGCTTTGATAAAATTTCATCGCTGGGAATGATACAGAAAATCTATTAAAGCGAATAATTTTTTAGTTGTAAAAGAAAGCGGTTACTTAAGGGTTGTTCCACGTTTGTTTGTTTTTGTCCCAATTATGAACGGAAAGGAGAAGACTTTGCCATGCCTCAGGGATAGAGATTGGAATTGAAATCTATGAGACGCAGGGGTAATCAATTAGCTGTTTATTATGCTCAATAGGAGGTTTGGGAATGAAAAAAACCATAACATGCTTGATTTTGTTTGGACTGCTTATGAGTATGTTGCCGATCAAAAATGTGAGCGCTTCCGATAATACTAGGCTTACCCAATCGGCAACCGCAAGCTCCATCGAAGATGCGAGTAAAGCGGCTGATTTTGCGATTGACGGTGACCCGCTAACTAGATGGTCCTCACAATATTCAGATCCGCAGTGGATAAGTGTAGATCTCGGTAGCACCACCAAAATCAATGGCGTTACGCTTAACTGGGAAGCCGCTTACGCGAAGTCTTACCAAGTTCAGACATCGACGGATGATGATCATTGGACTACCGTCTATTCCACCACGACTGGAGATGGAGGAATCGATAAGATATCTTTCGAAGCAACAGACGCTAGATATGTAAAAATGAGTGGCATTGAAAGGGCTACCAGCTACGGATATTCCCTTTGGGAATTTGAAGTGCATTCAGCTGACCAGCCGGAGGATAACTCACCTCCAACAGCGCCCTCCAACCTGGCTAGTTCCTCTGTATCGGATACGACAGTAAGCTTGCAGTGGACGGAATCTACAGACAATGTAGATGTTTCAGGCTACGACATCTACAAAGGATCAGAACTCGTAGGTTCCAGTGCGTCGACATCCTTCATCGTTACCGGCTTAACAGCCAACATGGCGTACAGCTTTTACGTGAAAGCTAGAGATGCCGCAGGTAACGTGTCAGATACAAGCAATGTGATTGATGTTACCACCACCATAGCTAACACAAATATTGTTTCAGGTGAAACATATAAACTAACGGCACAGCATAGCGGCAAAAATCTGGAAGCAGGAGACTCAACTGCCGATGGAGCGAAGGTGCAGCAGTGGACGGACAGCGGCAGCGCTCGGCAGAGATGGAAAGTCATTGACGTTGGCAACGGATATTATAAATTGATTGTACAATCCAGCGGTAAAGCATTAACAGTAGCCGGAGGCTCCTCAGAAGATGGTGCTAGTGTACAGCAATGGACAGACAGCGATTTAACTAATCAAAAATGGAAAATGATTGACGTCGGCGATGGATATTATAAGCTGCTTGTACAATCTAGCGGTAAAGCGCTGGATGTAATCGGGGGTTATACTAATGACGGGGCAAATGTGCAGCAATGGACGGATAACGGAAATGATCAGCAGAAGTGGAAGTTTACGCTTGTTGACTCAACCCCTGATACGACGGCACCAACGGCACCAACAAATCTGAAAAGCTACTCCAAAACAAACACTTCGGTGAGTCTTGTATGGACCGCATCAACAGACGATGTAGATGTTACCAGCTACGATGTGTATAATGGAACAACTTTAGTCAATTCAACAACCACGACAAGTTATACGGTGACGGGACTAACCGCTAATACAGCATACAGCTTCACTGTAAAAGCCAGGGATGCAGCAGGAAATATTTCAGCAGCAAGTAATATCATAAAAGTTACGACGAATTCTACAACTGAGAATACAGGTTTTTATATTAACGGAACAACGCTCTACGATGCCAAGGGAAATCCGTTTGTGATGAGGGGAATCAATCACGCTTATACCTGGTACAAGGGACAAGAGTCTGTAGCGATCCCTGCCATTGCGAAAACGGGAGCGAATACTATTAGAATCGTACTGTCAGATGGTCAGCAATGGACGAAAGATGATCTGTCAGCGATACAAAATTTAATCACATTATCAGAGCAAAACAAATTGGTCGTTGTTCTTGAAGTCCATGATGGCACAGGGTCTGACAGCGCTGCTGTATTGGATAATATCGCTAATTACTGGATTGAAATGAAAAGCGCACTCATTGGGAAAGAAAGCACCGTCATCCTCAATATCGCGAACGAATGGTATGGAACCTGGGATGGAGGAGGCTGGGCGCAAGGTTATAAGTCTGTTATTCCTAAGCTCAGAAATGCTGGCATCAAAAATACAATTATTGTTGACGGTGCAGGATGGGGGCAGTACCCGCAATCTATTTTTGACTACGGAACAGAAGTCTTTAATGCAGATCCACTTAAAAATACGATGTTCTCCATTCATATGTACGAATATGCCGGCGGAAATGCCGCCACAGTAAAGAGCAATATGGATAATGTACTGAATAAAAACCTGGCTCTGCTGATTGGAGAATTTGGTATTAAGCATACAAGCGGTGATGTGGATGAGGCTACCATTATGAGTTACGCTGAGCAAAAGGGCGTAGGTTATCTTGCATGGTCTTGGAAAGGAAACAGCCCGGGTCTTGATTATCTGGATATGGCCACTGACTGGCAAGGATCCAGCCTTACGGAACAAGGTCGTATTATCATTGAAGGCCCTAATGGTATTAGGGCGACATCAAGATTAAGCACGGTTTATAGCGATTCAGCCAACAAATAGTCATCCAGTAAACCATGAGTATTTAACGTTATCCAACAGTGTCCAGCATGAAAACAAGTCTTTGCTGTATGCAAAGCCGCCAACTTGGCGGCTTTTTTTGTTGCAGAGTAAGAATATACATCGAATCAATTCAAATGTCGTCTTACAACCTACTAACTTAAAAGAATAATAAACAAGTTATGGAGACGGAGACGATTGAAAGTATATTAACTTGAGAAAGCAGCTACAATGTTCATTAGAGAAGCAGCACCCTGAAATTCAGAGAACATGTTAGAATCAGAAACGGATAATTTTACTGAAGAAAATGAACTAAGGAGCGGTTGAAATGGCGCGTGTTTTATTTATTAATGGTGGATCAGAGGGACATATCAATCCAACCATTGGAGTTGTACAGGAGCTTATTTCGCGCGGAGAAGAGGTAGTGTACTTTTCTATAGAAGCCTTTCGGGAGCGTATCGAGAGGACGGGAGCTTCAGTACGAACATTTGACGATCAAAAATTTATAAAAGCTTTTATCTCAGGTGGAAGAGATTATTTGCTGGAAAGAATTAACGGTCTTTTACTTACGGCAGATATCATCATTCCAAGCGTTCTCGAACAGATCAAAGGAGAGCATTTTGATTATATCATCCATGATTCCATGTTTGGGTGTGGACGTATACTTGCTCAAATTCTTAAGCTTCCTGCAATCAATTCTTGTACTTCTTTCGCCCAGACAAAAGAATCATTCAATCATATTATGGAACAATTCTCCATTAATGTCCCTAAAGATATAGTTAAACCTATAAATGATAAATTTCAAAACCTGACGGCAATGGTAAAGGAGAAATATGGAGTGGAGATCCATTCACCTTACGAAGTGTTTTGTAATCCTGCACCACTTACAATCGTATATACAACAAGAGAGTTTCAACCTTATGGAGAAGCATTCGACCAAACTTATAAATTTGTAGGTCCATCCATCTCTTCACGATTAACGCAAGAAAGCTTCGATTTTACTGCAATCAAGGGAAAAAAACAATTTACATCTCATTGGGTACAGTCTTTAACCGAGCAATTGACTTCTATAAGCTTTGTATTGAGGCGTTTGGGAACACGGATCATACAATTGTCATGTCGATTGGGAATAGAACCCAAGTTTCCGATTTAGGGGAAGTTCCTGAAAACTTCATCGTAAAAAATGATGTACCACAAACGGATATCTTGCAACACACTAAATTATTTATTACACATGGTGGAATGAACAGTACCCACGAAGGTCTATATTACGGGGTTCCGCTGATTATAGTCCCGCAAAGCGCGGATCAACCGATCATCGCAGGACAAGTCGCCAATATGGGAGCAGGTATTAAGTTACAAATGGAAAGCTTGACTGCAAATCAATTGCGTGAAGCCGCAGATCATGTGTTAAGCCTCCCATTCAAAAAAGCTGTTGCACATATTAGAGAATCTTTTCAAAAAACTGGTGGATATCACCAAGCTGTTAATGAGATTTTCGCATTTAAAGGTCAATATCATATTTAAATATATATTGGATGTAAGCTCGTCTATTGCAGCATATTAGGGAATTCGGTAGAATTTACTCATGCTACTTATGAGTAAGCTGGAAGGAGAGAGTAAAGGTTGAAGCAGGAGTATTGTACGCCGACTCAGCACCCAAAGTGGTTTGGACTGGCTGTTCAAGCGCTTGTTATATTGTCGCAGGAAGACAAAAGCATAGCTTGTCCAAGTATTGAACTCGCCAAATATCTTCAGTCGGAACCTTCTTTGCTGCGCCGCATACTTTCCGTTCTCGCAAAGGAAGGGTTTATCGGGACCCGGGAAGGCCGTGACGGCGGGTACCACCTTAGGAAACCGGCAGAATCTATACAACTGGTTGATGTATACGATGTATTTCGTTCAGGCAGCAGGCTTTCCTTCGGTATTACCGAGACAGCTGGCACGCATCCGCTCGGTAAATGTATGAAATCTACGCTTGAGGATATTACTCAAGAAATGGACGACAGCATACGCGGAGTATTAAGCAAGTACACGATTGCAGATCTCGCCAACCAACTGGAAGCCAAGCTTTAGATGGACCTGGAAAAAGACGGTTGACAGCGGCTTGCTTAGATTTTATACTGTGCAATATAAACCACAGTTAAATGCAAGCCGCGCGCAGCGTTAATTTTTAAGGTTATCTGTGTGATAATGAGCACAGTTATATCTGTGCGCAGAAGCGGAAATATTTTGGATTTTTCAAGGTACTTCGTTTTAGATGGAATTCAAGCTCTGACTAGCCGCAAAGTCTGAATTTAACTGTGCTGAATAAAAAACAGTATTTATTTAAAAGGAGGATTCATAATGTCAACTTCAACTCATACTGGCCAGAGCTCCGCCTTGTTCGCCGATGTCATCCGCGAGCGCCGCTCTGTGCGTCATTACGACAAATCGGTTCGTCTATCTCACGAGGAAATTAAGGATATTCTGAAAGAAGCGTCGCTTGCACCTTCTTCGAGTAATGTTCAGCCCTGGCGCTTCTTGGTTATTGAAACAGAGGAATTGAAAGCAAAACTGCAGCCAATCGCCTATAATCAATCCCAGGTTACTGAGGCTGCAGCGGTGATCGTTGTGCTTGGTGATACGGAAGGATATAAGAAGCTCGATGAAGTTTTCGGCGAAGCAGTAAAACATGGCTATATAGCGGAAGATACCGCTAAATCGTTCGTAGAAAGGTCGATTCATACGTATGCTTCGTTACCAGAGGAAAGCCTTCACAAAGTCATTCATATCGATGGTGGTATTGTATCCCAGCAGCTCATGCTGGTTGCACGTGCTCACGGCTACGATACGGTCGCGATGGGTGGCTATAATGCGGCCGAGCTTAAGCAAGCGTTCGGTATTAGAGACCGCTACATTCCAATCATGCTGATTGCACTCGGTAAAGCGGCACAACCGGGTCATCAGACAACTCGGCTGCCGATAGACGACATCACATTCTTTAACGAGATGCCCGCTAACTAAAAACAAAACCCAACGAATTTAATTTTATGAATGAATAGAGACGAGAAATGACAACTTAAGGAAGTAGTATACATTCACAATTTCCAAAGGAGGATATCTGTTATGGCTCACCAGAAGAGAAGGAAAGAAGCTGCATGGAAGTCACGAAAGCAAGAACAGCATCCCCATGGTAAAATCAAATCGCTAAAGGAATTGTCCAGCGAACAGGAGTGAGGAGTATACTACTTGGAAAAGAAGGGCTGTCGATGAAATTTATCGGCAGTCTTCTCATGGTGTGTGATCATAAAGGCCCTTCATACAGGCGGCATCCAATATGTTTTATTTCAGTGGTCAGTGTTATTGGAGGCATTGAGTTAGCTATTCACCCCTGAAAATATACATAATATTTTCAGGGGTGTTTTTATTAGGTTTTCTTTGTCAAAGCGAAAAATTACTGCAATTCACCAATGCGTGTGGGATACTGTCGGCCCTTTTACGGAAAGCTTGCCGACGTACGGTAGAGGACGTTCTTCGCTTGCAAGAAGCCGTAAATTGATGATAACGTTAATTTGACGAAAGCTAAATTAGGATGGGAGTTGAAAATTCTTGAAGAAACTCGGTAAATTTTTGCTTGTAGGTTTAAGCTTGGGGTTGGGCCTTGCAATCGGTAATCTACAGACTCCTGCCGCCTCTGCCGCTGGTACCGAATATTATGTGTCGACAATTGGTAGCGATTCCAACGCGGGAACAAGCGACGCGCCGTGGAAAACGCTCCAGCATGCGGCTGACACAGTCTCTCCAGGCAGCAAGGTCTATGTCCGAGGCGGTGTTTACAAGGAGAAACTGAAAATCACCCGCTCTGGCTCCGCCTCGCAAGGCCCCATCGTGTTCGCAAGCTATGGCAACGAAACCGCCATTGTTGACGGAACAGGTCTATCGGTCAGCGGGAACGAGGGGTTAATCGAATTGGTCAATGTCGATTACGTTACCATCCAGGGGTTTGAAATCCGCAATTTTACCACAGCTTCCAAGAACGCAGTGCCTACAGGCATTTACGTTTACGGTGCAGGGAACTTCATCAATCTGTCCGATAATAAAATCCACGACATCAAAAACACGGCCACCCCAACCGGAAAGGACCGGCTGGGACGGGACGCTCACGGCATCGCTGTTTATGGCACGAAAGCTCCTGCATCGATTCATAACCTTACAATCAGCGGCAATGAACTATACAATCTCGTGCTCGGCTCTAGCGAATCGCTTGTTTTAAACGGTAATGTGGACGGCTTTGCAGTGACCAGCAACCTCATTCACGATAACGACAACATAGGAATCGATCTGATCGGCTTTGAAGGAACCGCACCGAATACTGCTTACGATCAAGTGCGGAACGGGTTGGTAAAGGGCAACCGAGTGTACAATAATTCGGTTCGAAATAACCCATCCTACAAGAGCGATGACAACTCGGCCGGCGGCATTTATGTAGATGGGGGCAAGGACAACATTGTTGAGCAGAACTACAGCTATAACAATGACATCGGTGTCGAAATAGCCTCCGAGCATGCCGGCAAAGCCACCAGCAATATTACGGTCCGCAGTAACGTGATATATAACAACCGATTGACCGGCATCGCTATGGGCGGCTATGATGACGAGCGTGGCTCAACGGTAAACAGCAAGATCGTGAACAATACGCTGTACAAGAACGATACATTGGACGATGGAAGCGGCCAGCTTTTAGTTCAGTATGATACACGAAACAACGTGATTAAGAACAATATTTTTGTAGCGAGTTCGACTGATGTGTTGATCTACAATGGATATACCCAAAATTCCGGCAATGTTGTTGATTATAATTTATATTTTGCACCTGGTGGCAGTTCGGGAGCCAACTGGACCTGGAAAGATAAAGAATATACGGGATTCGCCACGTACAAATCGGGAACGGGTAACGATGCGCATTCTCTGTTTGTCGATCCTAAATTCGTGAATGCCACGAATGGCGACTTCCATTTGCAGCCCTCGTCACCAGCGATCGATTCAGGATCAACGGATAACACCATCATCGGAACCGAGGATATCGACGGGGAGCCCCGCATGAAAGGGAAGGCCGTGAATATTGGTGCAGATGAGTGAAACAAAACTAGACTCAAATGAATAGCTGATTTATCCCAAAAGCCCTCTAGGTTCGAGGGCTTTTGTCTTTATACATATAACATTCATAATTTGTGTATTTGTAATTTTGTAGTTCTTGATACACTATAATTGATAATGAGAATCATTATTGATTAATTGAAATGTCACTTTATGATCACCGAGCACTTGTTGCTATGGAGAGGCATTCGTCCTGGATGTTAACTCGGTTGGCTTTGCCTACTTGAGCATACACTATGTAATGGTGATTCCATGGCCATTGGTGGTGCTTCCCCAGAATATCCGCGGATACCAGGCCATGAAGTGATCGGAATCGTGACGGAGTTAGGATCTGGATCTACCAGATGGGAAATCGGACAACGAGTAGGTATTGGATGGCATGGAGGACATGATCATGTTACCGGCCTGACTATGGATGGAGGCTATGCTGAATACATGGTAGCATTTGAAGATAGTCTGACCCACATACCTAATGAAGTGTCTTCTGAAGAAGCAGCTCCTTTGATGTGCGCAGGAGAAACTACATTTAGTGCACTGCGAAATAGCTCAGCCCGACCAGGGGACCTCGTTGCGATTTCCGGAATTGGTGGACTTGGTCATTTGGCTGTACAATACGCAAAAAAAGCTGGGTATCAGACCATAGCAGTATCTCGTGGTAGTGATAAAGAGAAGCTTGCTCGGGAACTTGGGGCACATTGTTATATTGATTCCGAAAAAGAAGATCCTGCTAAAGCTTTACAAGCGCTAGGGGGAGCAAAAGTTATTCTTGCTACAGCACCAAATGCAAAAGTCATTTCCACATTAATTGATGGGTTAGGAAAAGATGGAGAGCTCATTATTGTAGCCGGTTCTGGTGAACGTTTAGAACTGTCTGCCATGGACTTTCTGAAGGGACCCCATACTGTTCGGGGTTCGTTTACAGGACAATCGAAGGAAATTGATGCGGCAGTTCGATTTAGTGTACTGACCGATGTACGACCTATGATCGAAGTTTTCCCGTTGGAACAAGCTAGTGAAGCATATGAAAAAATGATGTCGGCTAAGACACGATTCCGTGCCGTGTTGAGCATGACCAAATGATAAATCCTTCGCAAATCTCTTCATTCTTGACAGATATAGAACTTCAGTTTTATAATTCAATCAATCAATTGAATAATATATGATTGATGAAAATTATATTTATTGGAGGTATTTCTAATGGGAGCAACTACATTGACAAAAAATACGTTTTCAAATCAAATCCAATCCGGTGTGACCTTGGTAGACTTTTGGGCTCCATGGTGTGGACCTTGTAAAATTCAGCTTCCTATTGTGGAAGAATTAGCTGATGAACTGAAAGGACAGGCGACGTTGGCAAAAGTTAATGTCGACGAAGAAACCGAATTAGCTTCACAATTTGGCATTCGAAGTATTCCAACTTTGTTGCTGTTTAAAGATGGTAAGCTCGTTGATACCATGGTTGGTGTGAATCAAAAAAATGTTCTTAAGGACAAAATTCTTAAATTGGCTAATTGATATGAAAATCGACAACATTATAATGAAATAATGTTGTCGATTTTTTGCTCTTAGAGCGCCCCTTTCAACGTAGCGGATACAATTTGAGAGTGACTCAATATCATCATATAAAGAAGATAATCTTTTAACATATGTGACTCCCTGCTGAAACATGGAGAAGGAGAGAAACAATGAGAAACCAAGTTAAAAAAAATGCTCCGGTAATCATCGTTGGTGCAGGTTTGAGTGGACTTCGCGCAGCATCGTTACTCACCGCTCACGGTATAGAATGCATTGTTTTAGAATCGAGAGATCGTATTGGTGGTAGAGTTTTGACTTTAGAGGTTTTAGACAATCCTAAACTCGGAAAATTCGATCTTGGACCCACATGGTTCTGGCCACGCTCTGAGAAAATTATTACTCAGCTCACGAAAGAACTGGGTTTGGAGACTTTTAATCAATTTAACGAAGGACGAATGCTCCTAGAACGCTCCCAACATGAAACACCACAACAGCATCTTTTGCCAGAGGGGGCAATGGAGCCCTCGCTAAGATTTGTTGGTGGGGTGCAGTCTCTGATTGAGGCGCTTAGTGCTACTTTGCCGTCAGGAGCAATCCAGCTCAATACATGTGTAACTTCGATTCATCAAGAAGAAGACGGTACAATCTCCTTAGAAGCCAATGGAAAACAATTTTACACAACTGCAGTTATTATCGCTATTCCACCACGGCTGATTGAAAAAAATATTAAATTCGAGCCAGAACTTCCTTATGAACTGAAGTCTTTTTTAATTGATAAACCAACATGGATGGCTGGTCAAGCTAAAGTGATTGCCATTTACGACCGACCATTTTGGCGTGAAGCTGGGCTCTCCGGTTTTGCATCAAGTTGGGTGGGCCCTTTACAAGAAATTCATGATGCTTCACCAGGTACAGGAACAGGTGCGCTATTTGGCTTTTTTGGTTTACAGGCAAAAAAGCGGAAGATTTTGGGCGAAGATAAACTCATGCAGCTTGTGTTGGAACAATTGGCTAGACTTTATGGGCCTGCTGCCGAGAAAGTAAATACATTACTATTTAAAGATTGGTCAAGCGACACCGATACAGCTGTTGAGGAAGACGCTGAACCACTTCGTGACTATCCAAATTATGGCCCTGTTTACGGAGATCCTTGGGGAGAGGGCATATTTTTTACGGGCACTGAGACGGCTGATCAACAGGGAGGACATTTGGAAGGGGCGATTCAATCAGCTGATCGAATCGTAGCAAGATTTTTAGAACGATATGATGAAGCATAGTACAGATAGTTGTAAAAAAACGGTCATGCTTCGCTAACTTAACATGCTATTGAATATGAAGTGTTTCAGATAAAGTTTGGGGGCTTCAAAATGAAAGAAATAGATATCAAAGATCGATTATATCAACAATTTTCTCGAATCGGGAAATGTTTATCGAGTGACAAGCGCTTAGAGATCATGGACATTTTGTCCAATGGTCCAAAATCAGTTGAAGGTTTAGCAACACAAACGGGTATGAACGTTGCAAATGTTTCTCGTCATCTACAAATCTTACTGGATGCTAAATTGGTCAAGTGCTGCAAAAAAGGGACATACGTCATATACAGTATCGGTGACCCTTTAGTAATTGAATTTCTATCTTCTTTGCGGAGAATATGTGAAGATCGACTATCTGATATAAAGCAGATTAAAACTGAGTTGGAATTACAATATCCAGAGGTTCAAACCATCACCAAACATGATTTGTTAGAAAAAATGAAAAAAAAGACTGTTATTCTTCTAGATATTCGTCCCACAGATGAATATGATGCTTCTCATATTCCAGATGCCATTTCAATACCATTAGACCAACTTGAGAACTACCTGAAGACAGTTGATAAAAGTACTATAGAACTTGCCGCATATTGTAGAGGCCCATACTGTTCGCTGGCATCTCAAGCGGTTGATTATATGCTGAAGCAAGGGTATATGGCTTATCGAATTGAAGAAGGAGTTCATGATTGGAATGTGTGTGAGGAGTCATAAGTATCTTTAAGAGAGGAGCAGTTTTATTATGAGTGTAGTGGAACTGACATCAATAGAAGAAATAGATTCCTTTATCGAAATTAATCCTTTGAGTATGTTATACGTATCCCAAGAAGATTGTAACGTATGCCATGCCATTTACCCCAAGCTCAAAACAATGCTTAAACTATATCCTAAATTGGCTCTTGCTCGTGTTAATGCTAGTCAAGTGGAGGAAATCACAGGAAGATTTTTGATTTTTTCTGTACCGACAATCTTGATTTTTCTTGATGGGAGAGAATATCTACGCGAAGGGCGTTTTGTTCAATTTGAACAACTAAAAAAACAATTACAGTTATTGTCCGATGAAGTTTAATTTTTCGATGAAAAACAAACGATGCACCTTCAGTATTATGTCCTTTTTTAGGCGTTTTATTGAAGGTGCATTTCAAGTAATGACCAGTTTTTGTTGTGATTCCACTGAAAAACATGCGTTATGTGTTCTTTTATGTTGATTTTCGTTCCACCAAAGTAAACTCTAATGAATTTAGTGCGTTCTCCGTCTGGTTAAGCTTATTACGAATAATAATAAAGGCATTCTCAGCCTGTAAGCCAACAGGATAGTTGATCGTTGTTAGATCCAACAACTGAGCGGGTACGGAATTATTGAACCCCATAATACCTAGATCTCCAGGGATCGAAAAACCTGAGGTACGTAATGCTTTTGCCAGACCTGCAGCTACTTCATCATTCGCACAAAATATAGCATCTGGTCGATCTTTTTGCGAAATCCACCAATCTGCAAGTTCTTCTCCATCCGGAACAGATAATTTTTCTTCAATGTGAGGGAACTGATTCGCGTTAAGCTGATGCTTTTGCACAAAATCTCTATGAGCACGGATACGTTCTCTTGTATTCAAACCTTCCGTCATTGGATAAACACTAAGTATCTTACGATACCCTTTGGAGTAAAGATACTCCAGTCCATTGAAATAAATTTGATATTGTTCCATAAACACGGAGGGAAGCTTCTCATTAAGAACACGCTGCCAGGTCACAATAGGACCATACTGTGCATACGATTCGATGATATCCCAACTATTACTCCTAATTAGACATAAAATAGCATCCAATTGTTTCCGTTTAAGCATTTCTAGAGCAACAAGTTCTTTCTCTGGATCTTCATTCGTGATAAACAGCGAGATATTAAATCCATGCCTTTCAGCAAAAACTATAAACGCTTGAACAAAGGTTACGATAATAGAACTAAATGAAGTAGCAATGATCCCAATCAAACGGGTCTCGCCCTTTTTTAGAGAGATCGCATTGGCATTTGGGACATAATCAAGTTCCTCCATAATTCTCAACACTTTTTGCCTAGTGGATTCCCGTACGTAGGGATGTTTGTTAATGACGCGTGATACCGTTGCTGTGGAAACCCCCGCTAAATCAGCAATTTCCTGAATATTGGCCAACTCTACCCACCTCTTTGTGTCAGCATAGCATGTTTTAATTCTAGAAACAAAATTAATAAGACAAAATATAAATTTATATTACAAATATGTGAATGTGTTATTTGTAGCCTTGACGTTAGAAAAATTGTCCATTATAATTCAATTGATCGATTGATTAATTGATAATTTAATCGAGCGATACATAAATTTAATTGGAGGTTTGATTTCAATGGCAAAAGCATATCTTCAAATTACATTGAAAATTAATGCACCAGAACGTGAGGCAGCTGCAAAGGTTTATACAACTTATAAAGAGCCTTTCCTGTCTGGTATTCCCGGTGCGGTTTCTAAAGAATTGCTTGTGCGTGATGAGGATGTTCAAGTTTTGCATGGCTTTAACAGTGAAACCGATGCCAAGGCTTATCTCGAAAGTGATCTATTTAATAATGATGTCGTTGTTGGACTCAAAGACCTGCTTCAAGCTGAGCCAGAAATCCGGATTTATAGCACATTCTAGAAATTGATTTAGCACACTCTGACTATTTCAATTAGGCTTAAAATCAGGAAAGAAACCGACAGAGCACAGCTGTAATGTCGGTTTCTTTCGTTAAATAGAGCAAACCATAAGTTTTGGTAGAATTATGTGCATTGATTGAGGATCTTAATCTTAACGAAGTTTTGGACTTACAATACCAAAAAGGGGATGTTAATATGGCAGAAAAGATAATTAGCATGAATACGGTTTGGTACAAAGATGCTAAGGGCGATGGACGCATTAAAAGTGACAATCTCCAAACTCAAATTGCAATTCCAGTCCCCAAAGGGGGAAGTGGTGAAGGGGCTGAACCACAACAACTTCTTATCTCTTCTGCGGTGGCTTGTTACACGATGACCTTAGCATATATGTTAGATAAAAATAAACTTCCTGTGACTGGATTCTTTATGGATACAGAAGGTAACATAACTCAAGGTGATCAGTTAAGTATTACCCACCGCCCGCATGTTGTTCTGAATCCAGGAGCAACCCATGAAGACGTAAGCATGACGGAAGATTTTATACAAAAAGCAGAAGAAAATTGCCATATTGGTCAATTACTAATAAAGGCCGGCGTCTCCGTAGGAACTCAAGGAAAAGTAACCATTGATTCTGGAGAGGATCTTACTAGTAGCTATATTGCAGAACACGGATTGGAATGGTAAGTTTAAGCACCAATTTTTAAGTCGTATTTTTCAATCTAATGAAGTGCATAATGTGCAGGCTTGCATTATTCACAAAAAGACTTCAAAGTCACAAATATGTGGGCTTCGAAGTCTTTTTTATTTGATGCTTAGATTGGTTACTGTTAGTGAAAATGTTCCTGCCACTCATTCAATCCGTCTTCCATACGATACGCCTTAAATCCCTCAACTTGCAATTTTTGCGTAGCAAGTGCCGAATAAACGCAAAATGGCCCTCTACAATAAGCGACCACTTCAGCTTCCTCTGGTAACTCTCCCATTAATACGTCTAGGTCTTCCATAGGCATTGAAATGGCTCCTTGAATATGTCCTGTTTCAAACTCTTCTTTGGGACGCAAGTCAACTAAGATAATGGAGTTTTCATCTAGTTTTTTCTTTACTTCATCCATGGATAGGGTATGAATGTCATTCAAGTTGTTTAAGAAGTCATCTTTCATTTTCCCGATATCAGGAATTTGTTTCTCACTAATCTTCCACAGTGAAGAGAGAAAGTCAATGATCTCCGGGTCTGCTAGCGAGTATATGGCGTAAGTTCCTTTCTTTGTAAACTTAACAAGCTTAGCGTCCAGTAACACCTGCAGATGACGAGAAACATTAGCTATATTCATATCCGTACATGTCGCTAATTTCTCCACTGTTCTGGGACTTTGTGATAGTACATTCAAGATTTCAAGACGTTTGTCACTTGATAGACACTTACCAATTCTAGCCAGTTGCTTATATAGATCTTCTTTGAAAAGCTTTGCGCACTTTAGCATATCTTCCATTCATTTATAACCTCATTTCAACTTGGTGACATATGTTAAAGATTCTACACTTTATATTTTGACCAATATGGCAAATCAAAAATACTTTTTATACACTGAAAAACCCTTTGAATCCAGCATTCTCCTCATAATAGGGCACTATATCAATTGATGAATAGAATTTTAACATGTGGAGAGACGAAGTCAAGGGCCCCTGAACTAATGGATAATATGAGGATGGGACACAAATGTACAGTGACGCAGCGTTTCACCCATTCGAAGAGCTTGTGACGCAAAACGTGAACAGGTAGAGTGGTGAGGTTTGTGGATGTGCTGTTAAAAGTGGTTGGCATTTGGGCTGGCTGAAGACTTTGCTTGGTAGCGGAAACAGAAGAAAACACGTAAAGACAAGAAAAAACCTTGGTTAGGATTTTGAACGATGTCGCTTTTTTTGGTGGAATGACTACAATTAGCAATTAAAAAACGGCAAGTCGATGTATGTAAAGAGGAAGGGAAAATAAATTCCATGTAAGCGTTTGACATATTGGAATATCAATCTATAATTATGAACAGACTTGACCTCACCGAGAGGGAAGAATCCTGACTTTTCCCAGTCTGAATCGGATGAAGTTGTTGCCTATCAGGAATACGATAATCGATAGAGCTGTTGTTCAATAAACAGCAAGCTCCATAATCAGGGGCTTGCTCTTTTAGTTACCTAAGGAGAATGGGGCGGAATGACACTTAAAAAAAGGATCTTTTTATTGTTTTTTCTCAGCGCGTTTATTCCCTTTATCAGTATATTTGCAATTTCTTCTTATACCATTGATTCCATCTTTGTGAATAAAATCAATGATGGAATTAGGAGCAATCTTCAGCAGGTAACTTCATCACTGGAAAATTCAATTACTAACCTGAATCATGTGACTCAGCAATTATCATATCGCGGTACATTAGGCAAAAAACTGGATGAAGTCTTGAAGCCTTCCTCCAATATAATTGAATTGATTGAGGCTAGAGATGAATTAAAGAATGAGTTAAATGTTGTAACGTTTACTAATCCGAATATAGGTTTGACCTTATATTATTTCCAGAAAGAAGGTGCTACACAGTTCGCTAACTTTCCTATCAAAGATCGTTTTTCTCCCGAGTCTTTGCCTGTACTTTTCAAATCATATGGCATTACGTGCTATGGTCCCCATATCAGTATGAACCGATTTAATGACCAGCTCGTTTTATCTGCTATGCGGAAGGTACAACTGCCTCAAAGGGACGATGTGTATATTTACGTCGAATCCGGCTTTCGTCTCACACAGGATATACTGGGTTACAATCAATACCAAGGAGCTTTATCGCATTTGATCCTGAATGGTGAGGGCAAAATTGTGTATAGTGAAATTCCAGAAGTGATGAAAGTTGGGGAGAATTTCTCCAGCTTATCGAAAGGTGCTGCAAAAGATGGAATAGCCCGTGATTACCATTGGTTTAAGGAGGACTCCACTCAGAATTGGAGCGTCATATCGGTAATTTCGCAGGCGAAGTATCAACAGGAGAAAAACCAGTGGTTGCTTCAAATATTACTGGTCGCTTTATTTTTTCTCGGCTTTACCGTATTCCTTGCTTGGCTTCTATGGAAGATGGTCTACAAACCACTCAGTCTGTTCCATTCGGAAATTAATGGAATGTCTCAGAATCCACAAAAGACAGGCAGCCAGACCCGCACTCAAATTCCTGAGTTCGACTTTCTGTTGGGGGAATTCTCTAATATGCAGCATCAAATCGGTGACCTGTTCAAGGAAGTGCAGCAGAAAGAGAAGATCCGTGCAGATTTGGAAGTGGAAAAACTGTTATATCAGATCAATCCTCACTTTTTGATGAATACGCTAGATACTGTGCACTGGCTGTCCGTCATGAATGGACAAGGGGAAATTGACAAGTTGGTGCAATCCTTGAACAAGCTGTTGTATTACAACTTGGGTAAATTAGGGCAAGTATCCACGATGGAAGAGGAAATTGATGCGCTAAGACAGTATCTAATCCTGCAGCAAATTCGATATGACTTTGAATTTGACGTACGTATTTCAGCGGATGATCAAGTGCTTCAAATACCTGTGCCTCGTTTTATTTTGCAACCGTTGGTTGAAAATTCACTTTATCATGGACTGAGTGACGAAGGTTTTATTCAAATTGAGGTTACACTTGCCAAAACACTGAATATTTTAATACAGGATAATGGAGCAGGCATGACCGAGGAAGCGATTCAAAGACTTCTGAACAATCGTATAACTGAACATAAAAAAGTAGGGATGGGCATCGGACTCAATTATGTCCACCGCATGTTGAGGGCACAGTACGGAGATCAAGCACAACTGGTGATCGAAAGTGAATTGGGTACAGGGACAAGTATACTGCTCATACTTCCGATCAAAGGAGAAGATGTCTGAGGATGATTAAGGTATTGATAGTGGATGACGATAAATTAGTACGAAAAGGAATAAGCTCCGCGATGCCGTGGAACGAGTTCAATATGGAGGTTGTAGGAGAAGCAAGTAACGGGTTGAAAGCACTGGATTTTCTAAAATCCCAACCGGTCGATCTGATGTTGACGGATCTCGCGATGCCGGTGATGTCAGGTATTGAACTGATGCGAGCTGCAAGGCAGCTCTATCCAGAACTTCATATTGTCGTATTAACACTGCATCAAGATTTCGATTATATCCAGGAAGCGCTAAGGCTTGGGGCCATCGACTATATAGCCAAGGTTCAGCTTGAGAAGGAGCAATTCGAACATGTGCTGGACCGAATACATACACGGATTGACGAGCTGGCGAATACAAGACCAAAGCTGCCACTGCTAAGTGAGACCAATGTCCATTATCGCCATGTGTATGCACTTATTTCACTGGATCGCAAGTTAGGACAGAGTTGGCCGATTGAACCGACATCCGATGGAGATGAGATCCGGTGGGAGGTTGAACGGAACAGTTGGATGTGGACGGCACCCATGGACGTAGAGGAACAGCTTTTCCATAGGCTGAAGGAATACCTAGACCAAGTTCCTCAAAGCGCCTTGCTGGTTATGTCCGATGTACAAGAGCGAACGTGGTCGCAAATCCAAAACTGGATTATGAATTATACTGAAACGTCCTTATTCTATGCATACGACCCTTATAATCCTGTCATTGCTGTTTCGATGAATGTGGAGGACTCATTTCCAATAGAACCGCAGGATGAAGACATGGATCGAATTAAGCAAAGTTGGTTTCTAACACCATGGACCCATAACGACAGTTACTACAACCTACTGATTGAACAGTTTAAATCACTAAGACTGCATAAAAGCCAGCTGATGGGATTGCTATACTCGATAGTTATGGAATGGAATCACCTTTTTGCCCAGACTAAGCTGGGTAGAATCTCAATGATCCATTCTTTTCTATCCTGGTACGAGGTAGAAGCTTGGATCAAGCAGACGTCTGTGGGTATTCGTAAGGCAGATGAACAGACTTCATATTCACAGGAAATTGTAGACGCCGTCAAAAAATCGATCATGATCATGCAAAATGATTTGGATCAGGCTTTTACTGCTTCAAGTTTGTCCCAGCAACTGAACATCAGCCGAAGCTATTTCAGTCAATGCTTCAAGGATCTGATGGGGAAGACCTTTAATGAATACTCCCGTTTTATACGAGTAGAGAAGTCTAAAGAGTATTTATTGAATACAAACAACACGATTTTCTGGATTGCGGAGCGAGTGGGTTATACGGATGAAAAATATTTCAGCCGAATTTTTCGCGAATTGACAGGTCTGCTGCCAAGTGAATATCGACAGCTGGGCAGAGGGGATAAAAAGCGTACTCTTTTATAATTCCATTAATCAAGCCGACAGTTTTCTGTTTTAGGAGCTGCCGGTTTTTTGTTCTTTACTTTGATTAGTAAGTATGGATAGACAGATGTATGTCGTGAGGTAGGATAAATGATTACATGCTAAATATGGCTTTTTGGCTCACAATGAAACCGCATACATTTTTCTATCCAAACAGACGTTAAATCCCTATCTCGATTTGTCTTCATCGAGTTTTATAATGAAAGCGTAAACAACAATGATAGAGAAATATTCAGAACGAAGGGGAATCGAAATGTGATGAGAACTAAATGGTCCATAAAAAGCAAACTGTTAACGAGACGTCTGGCCGTACTGTCGATATCTGCCCTGATGATTTCAACCCTTGCAGCCTGTGGGGGGTCATCCAACCCTCCCACTGCGAAGGAAGCGGGGAAATATGAGGTAACACCGGGAGACCCATTCAGTGCCTATAAAGACGAAATAACCGTCACGATGGGGCGTGTGACTACAGCCAACCCAAAACTGCCGGCTGGAGATTCGTATGAGAACAATGCGTATACTCGACTGGTCAAAAAAGCGTTTAACGCTCAGATTAAAGACCAATTTGAAGCCAACGGAGAAGATTACAGCCGTCAGGTTTCTCTCGCCATCGCCTCTGGAGAACTGCCTGACATGATGCGTGTCGATTCCAAGGATGAACTCAAAGAACTGGTTGATAATGATCTGATTGAAGATATGACGGAAATTTACAAACAGTATGCCACGGATAATATCAAGAATATTTACGACTCTTATGAAGGCCGTGCATTAGACAATGCGACGATAGATGGACGTTTAATGGGGCTTCCGGCTACTTCCCTAGATTCCGCACCAACCATGGTCTGGGTTCGTCAGGATTGGCTGGATCTACTGGGAATCCAACTTGACGCAGACGGAGATGGTGCCATCAAGCTGGACGATGTGGAGAAAACGGCCGAGGAATTCTTGAAAAGAGATCCGGGTCAAACCGGGAAACCGGTAGGTATTCCCTTTGTGAACACCCTGAATACAACTGACTATAATGGTTCTGCCTATACCATGCTCGGAGTTGCCTCAACAAAGGGTTCATTCCCTCAGTACTGGATGAAGGGTGAAGACGGCAGCATTGTTTATGGCTCGACAACAAAGGAAACCAAGCAGATGCTAGGCGTCATGGCAGATTGGTTCAAGAGAGGCATCATCGATCCGCAATTTGGAACACGCACATTTGATGACATCACGGCACTGTACACCAACGGCCAATGCGGCATTGCTTTTGGACCATGGCATATTCCCGACTGGGGTCTGGGCAACGTGAAGCAGAAGGATAAGAATGCGAAATTCACGGCTTACACTTTGGAGGATGCAGATGGAAAGGTAAACGTGGCACACGCCAATCCAGCTAATCAGTTTATCGTTGTAAGAAAAGGATACGAACACCCGGAACTCGCTGTTAAAATAGTAAACCTTTTCTACGATAAACTAGCAAATGATAAAAATGTGGGAACATCTATGCCAGAAGCTGCCAAGTATCAAGAGAACGGCGTAGACGGTTCTACCAGACCGTTTAATATTGAAGTCAACTCGGCGACCTCGTTACTGGATGACTACTCTGACATCGTTCGCGGGATTAAAGGAGAGATTAGTCTGGATCAGGTCCGGACAACAGAATCAAAAAACAATATTAAGAGTATCCAAACTTACCTGAGTGATATGGATACGGATAACGTAACAGCCTGGTCGAAATATCACTCGCGTATCAACGGAGTGGGGCTTATTGACAAACTGACAAGGGAAAACAAATTCGTTTGGATGACACCTGCTTACTCTGGAACTACACCAAGCATGAAACAGACCTGGGCTAATCTGACCAAGATGGAGCAGGAATCTTTCATCAAAATTGTGACTGGTGCTGAACCTCTGAATTACTTCGATACATTCGTTAGCAATTGGAAGAAGCAAGGCGGTGATCAGGTAATTCAGGAAATTAAAGACGAGGTTGCATCCAAAAAATAAACAATCTTGAACTGTTTATAGGGCTGCGATACGCAGCCCTGCTTTTAGGAAAGGGGTCCATCCATGAAACAGGGAAATGATAAAGCAAAGAGCCCGTTCGGTACGGGTGCCATATATCATCTGATGATGCTTCCGGGTATTTTATTTTTGCTGGTATTCAGCTATGTTCCGATGGTCGGTGTCATTACGGCGTTTCAGGATTATATACCAGCCAAAGGAATGTTAGGCTCCAAATTTGTAGGGCTGAAGCACTTTATTTATATGTTTAAGCTGCCGGACATCGCACAGGTTTTTAGTAATACGTTGGTGATTGCCATTGCCAAGATTCTATTGGGAACAATCATGGCTATCATTTTTTCCATTTTGTTAAATGAGATCCGCATCAAATTCGTTAAAAAATCCGTACAGACCATTGTTTATCTGCCACACTTTCTATCCTGGGTAGTTCTAGCGTCCGTGGTTGTTAACATGTTCAGTTTGGATGGAATTATGAATCAAATTTTGGCTTTTTTCGGTCTGCAGAATATTAATTTTCTCGGCAGCAACACCTGGTTCCAGCCGCTGATTATTGGGACAGACGTGTGGAAGGAGTTCGGCTACAGTTCCATCGTCTATTTGGCTGCAATTACTTCGATTGATCCGGGCCTGTATGAAGCGGCAGGAATGGATGGAGCCAGCTGGTGGAGAAAAGTATGGCATATTACGTTGCCAGGCATGCTGCCTATTATCCTGCTCATGGGAGTGATGAGTCTGACCAATATTTTGAGTGCCGGCTTCGATCAAATTTATAATCTGTATAACCCCGTTGTCTATGAGTCGGGAGATATTCTGGATACTTATGTATATCGGATTGGACTTGTCGGGCGACAGTATAGCTTTGGTACGGCTGTTGGTCTGTTCAAGTCAGTGATCGGTATTGTTTTGCTATTGTCCGCCAACCAATTGGCCAAAAAATACACTGACCGAAAAATATTTTAAGGAGGTCAAGCCTGTGTCCTATTTTGTAAACCAAAAAGGTCGAATTGGCGGGTTAATCATCTATGCCATCGTCATTTTGCTGGCATTGATTTGCCTTCTTCCATTATGGAATATCGTTGCGATTTCATTTAGCAGCAGTGAGGCCGTGTCAGCTAATGCTGTAGGTCTCGTACCGGTCAATTTTACAACCGCAGCGTATACGAAAATTATCGATGATGCTCAGTTCTGGCGTTCCTTTGGCATATCTGTTCTACGTGTTGTGCTCACACTTCTTCTCAACATGATTCTTATTGTTCTAATGGCATACCCGCTCTCCAAGTCGAAAAGAGAATTCAGGGGCAGAAACATTTATATGAACGTCATGATTTTTGCCATGCTGTTCAGCGGTGGGATGATTCCAAGTTATCTATTGATCAAAAACCTCAATATGCTCAATACAATTTGGTCGCTTGTTCTACCAGGAGCTGTCCCTATATTCAGTGTCATCCTTGTCATGAACTTCTTCTCTGCTGTACCTAAGGCCCTAGAAGAAGCAGCATTCATCGATGGGGCGAGTCCGCTGCAGGTCCTGTTCAAAGTGTATGTTCCCGTGTCCATCCCTGCGCTGGCGACGGTAGCACTATTCAGTATCGTGGGAACGTGGAATGATTTCTTCAGCGGTTTGATCTATATGACTCAAGTCAGCAATTATCCACTAATGACTTATATTCAGTCCCTTAACGTGAATATTGCGGAACTTCTTCAATCCGGGACCAACTCAGCACAACTCAGCAACTTGACTGAAATTTCAAACAAAAATCTAAATGCGGCCAAAATCGTAGTCGCTGTCATCCCGCTGCTGCTGATTTATCCGCTGCTTCAAAAATATTTTGTGACTGGAATTGTTGTAGGATCGGTAAAAGAGTAATTGTATGATGTGACTTGATTAAGATAAAAACACTATTCGTCTATTGGAAAGGTTGTAATGAACAATGGAAAATAAAAATTGGTGGAAAGAAATTGTTGTATACCAGATATATCCACGGAGCTTTCAAGATAGTAATGGTGATGGAATCGGCGATTTGAAAGGAATTGTTTCCCGTCTGGACTATTTGCAGCAACTCGGTGTCGGTGCAATTTGGCTATCACCAGTTTGTAAATCCCCTCAGGATGATTATGGTTATGATATTTCGGACTATCGGGATATTGATCCGATGTTCGGGTCTTTGGATGATATGGAGATGTTAATTCATGAAGCTGGGAAACGTGACATTCGGATCATAATGGATTTGGTATTGAACCATACTTCCGATGAGCATCCCTGGTTTCAAGAAGCAAAAAAAAGTAAAGAAAATCCGTACCATGACTATTATGTCTGGAGAGATGGCGTTGAAGGAATGCCACCAAACGACTTGGGTTCCACCTTTGGTGGTTCAGCTTGGGAATGGGTACCCGAGATAGGACAATATTATTTACATCTTTTTTCTGTAAAACAGCCGGATCTCAACTGGGAAAACCCAAAAGTCCGACAAGAGATTTATGAAATGATCAATTGGTGGATAAGCAAGGGTGTAGGCGGTTTTCGGCTTGACGTAATTGACTTAATCGGAAAAGAACCAGATTTGAAAATTACCAGCAACGGGCCAAATCTGCATAAGTATATCAGGGAACTCAGCAAGGAGACGTTTCAAAAAGCTGGAGACCTGCTGACGGTTGGAGAAACATGGGGCGCTACGCCAGAGATCGCCAAAGTGTATAGCAACCCGGACGGCAGTGAGTTTTCAATGGTATTTCAATTTGAACATATTAGTTTGGATGAACAAGAGGGAAAAGGGAAGTGGGATCTTAAGCCTCTAGATTTTCTAGAATTAAAAAAAGTGTTGTCCAAATGGCAGACAGAGCTGAAGGGGGATGCCTGGAACAGTTTGTTTTGGAATAATCACGACTTACCCCGAATCGTTTCTCGTTGGGGAAATGACGGAGAATACAGGATAGAATCGGCTAAAATGTTGGCAACCCTTCTTCATGGCATGCGAGGCACACCATACATTTATCAGGGGGAAGAATTAGGAATGACGAATGTTCAATATCCAATTGAAGACTATCGGGATATTGAGTTACTAAATTTCTATAAAGATAGAATTGAGAAAGGATACCCCGAAGACAAAGTTATGGAGTCAATCTTTGCAAAGGGTCGTGATAACGCTCGAACACCAATGCAGTGGGACGCTTCAGACAACGCTGGTTTTACATTAGGGAATCCTTGGATTAAAGTAAACCCGAATTATAAGGATATCCATGCACAAGAAAGTTTAAATAACCCTGAGTCCATATTCCATTATTATCAGAAACTAATCCGATTAAGGAAAGATCATGAAGTGATTATATATGGGGATTATGAGCTGATGTATCCCGAGAATAAAGATTTGTTCGCGTACACTCGAACGCTGAAAGGGGCTAAACTACTTGTAGTATGTAATTTTCAAAAATACACAACCGATCTCCCACTTCAGAAAGAGCTGGCAGAGACTAAACAGCTGCTAATATCCAATTATCCAAATAACATGTCTGATGTAGAAATGCGCCCTTATGAAGCGAGAATGTACCTTATCGATACACTCAATAAATGAAAATGAATATCCCACAAAAGTATATTGTCGGACATTCCATCGGTGGGCAAGTGGTGACTGAGTTTGCGTTATCATATCCATTTATGTTTAAGTGGCTAGTGGTGATTGCCCTTTCATTAACGGGATTTGCATATTCGCAAGAATTCACCCATTATAACTAGCTAATAGCATCTGACGTTTTTGTCACAGGTAAGAACCATACGTGAATAGATTGGGTATCCCTTGAATCAAAAAAGAGCAACTCCGAAGAAACATCTTGGTGCTTGGAAGCGGCGGGTGAGTGGAAATCGGTTGTTTACAGATATGGAACAGCGACAGTCTAGGACTTTATTTTCTCGTCCTTGATTGTCGCTGTTTCAATTTCTAGGCTCAGTCTAATAAGGAATTTATTTAACAGATATAGAGAATGAGATGGTGCAACAGACAAGCGGATTGACACAAGAGATTGAGAACGAACTTATAACTTCCATGTCAATAAAGGAAATGAAACAGTTCCCAAGAAGGAAGCATCATCACTAACAAGCCAATAATAGATCTAAGAGGCAGCGGGACGATAAATCATCAAGAATGACTAACTAAACTAACATGATGGTTCAACTGAACACAAAAGAGATAACCCTAATAAATTCAAGGATCATCTCTTTTTATATAAAACAATTGAACACGAATAAACGCTATGATATAATCGATAACGCTACTGACAAATCATATAAATGCCAATAATTTTATTATCCATATTTTCATAATACATCTAGAACTTTGATTTGTCAATGCTTTTTTTGCCCCCAAAAAATAGAAAAGGATGGTGGAATGTGCGATCAGGCTGCGTACATCCTCAAGCGGTTTTGAGAAGAAGTACGCGGCGACTTACTTCAGTGGTGACTAGACATAATCATGATTGTTCGCTTTTTTCTCTATATTAATGGTTAGGAGAGATGTTGAATGAATTCACTGGTTCTCGATTTTCAAGAAATGGATAACACTCAGCTTTTGCTTGTTGGTGGAAAAGGGCTGCACTTAGGGGCATTAGCCAAAATGGAAGGAATACAAGTGCCAGAAGGGTTTTGTGTTACAACAGTGGGATATCAAAAAGCCATCGAACAAAACGAAATGGTTCATGCTTTGTTGGATCAGCTAACTACGCTTAAAGTAGAAGATCGAGAACAAATTGACGAAGTCAGCAAAAAGATTCGACAGGCCATTATGGAAGTAGCCATTCCTTCCGATGTTGTGAAAGCAGTTGCCCACTATCTCTCCCAGTTTGGTAATGAATATGCTTATGCCGTGCGTTCTAGTGCGACTGCTGAGGATTTGCCGCATGCTTCTTTTGCTGGTCAACAAGACACCTATTTAAATATTATCGGCAAAGAATCCATCTTGGAGCATATCCGCAAATGTTGGGCTTCTTTATTTACAGAACGCGCGGTAATTTACCGAATGCAGAATGGATTTGATCACAGCCAAGTTTATTTATCTGTTATCGTTCAAAGGATGATGTTTCCACAGGCTTCAGGGATTTTATTTACCGCTGATCCCATCAATGGCAACCGAAAGCTGCTCTCTATCGATGCTAGTTTCGGACTTGGAGAAGCGCTGGTCTCCGGCTTGGTATCTGCCGATTATTATCAAGTACAGGATGGGGTAATCGTCAACAAGAGGGTGGAAACCAAGAAAATGGCTATTTATGGACGAAAAGAAGGCGGAACAGAGACCAAGCAGCTCAGTCCTGATCAGCAAAAGACGCAAACCCTTACGGATCAACAAATTTTACAACTGGCACGCATTGGAAGACAGATCGAAGAACATTTCGGCTGCCCACAAGACATTGAATGGTGTTTGGCTGATGATACATTTTATATTGTTCAGAGTCGGCCGATCACCACTTTATATCCCATTCCTGAAGCAAATGACCAGGAGAATCACGTGTATGTATCTGTCGGCCATCAGCAAATGATGACTGATCCTATTAAACCACTGGGGATATCTGTTTGGATGTTAACAGGTGCTACACCCATGTTTAAAACTGGTGGTGGAAGGCTGTTTGTGGATATCACGATGGGCCTATCTTCACTGGATGGGAGGCAGAATTTATTGGATGTTTTAGGACACTCCGATCCGCTCATAAAAGACGCGCTTATTACCATCATAGAGCGGGGAGATTTTATAAAATTGGACCCATCTGACAAAAGCGAACCGGGGCCTGTTAAAAGCCATAAGGGTATGTCGTCTGCGGATATTCTGGAAGAGGCAGGAAATGACCCGGTAATTGTTGCTGATTTGATTAAGAGTAGTGAGACATCGTTATCAGCGTTAAAACGTAACATCCAAACGAAATCAGGATTGGATGTATTTGATTGTATCCTGGAAGATATGCAGCAACGGAGGCAGCGTGCATCAGATCTGAAAAATTTGAGTGTAATTATGTCCGCCATCCATGCTTCAGCATGGATCAATGAAAAAATGAATGAATGGTTAGGAGAAAAAAATGTAGCAGACACACTTTCCCTATCTGTACCTAATAACGTCACTTCTGAAATGGGCATGGAGCTACTGGATGTTGCAGATGTGATTCGTCCCTATCCGAAAATAGTTGAGTATTTACAACAGGTAAAGGATGATAATTTTTTAGATGAACTGGTTCAATTTGAAGGTGGGCAGCAGGTGCGTGATGCTGTCGCTACTTATCTCGACAAATATGGCATGCGATGTGCCGGGGAGATCGATATTACAAGAACACGCTGGAGTGAAAAACCAAGTATACTGGTGCCTATGATCCTCAGTAACATCAAAAACCTTGAGCCTGGCGCCAGTAAACGAAAATTTGAGCAAGGGCGACAGGAGGCTTTGAAAAAAGAACAGGACTTATTAGCCCGATTGAAACAATTACCAGGTGGTGAACAAAAAGCCGAAGAGACAAAACAAATTATCGACCAGATCCGGAATTTCATCGGTTATCGTGAATATCCGAAATACGACATTGTTAGTCGCTACTTCATTTATAAACAGGCTTTACTAAAGGAAGCGGAACGACTCGTACAAGCCAACATTCTTCATGAAAAAGAAGATATTTACTATCTCTCTTTTGAAGAATTGCAGGAAACTATACGCACCAATAAACTGGATTACCAGGTCATCGACAAACGAAAAAATGAGTACAGATTATATGAAAAATTAACTCCCCCACGTGTTATCACATCTGATGGCGAAATCATTACAGGTCAATACAAACGAGAAAATATCCCCGCTGAAGCTATTGTAGGCCTGGCTGTTTCTTCGGGCGTTGTAGAGGGGCGAGCTCGTGTGATCCTGAATATAGAAGGGGCTGATCTGGAAGATGGCGACATACTAGTCACCTCCTTTACTGACCCCAGCTGGACTCCATTGTTTTTATCCATAAAAGGCTTAGTTACGGAAGTGGGCGGACTGATGACGCATGGAGCCGTTATCGCACGTGAATATGGCTTGCCAGCCGTTGTCGGAGTGGAGAATGCAACCAAACTGATAAAAGATGGCCAACGAATTCGCGTGCATGGAACAGAAGGGTATATCGAATTTTTGTAATGGATAATTAAGGGGGGGTAATTATGGGCAGTGGCGGTCATTTAAGCTTGCCGCTGCATTTAATTCAAACACATACAGGCCTAGCATTCGTTTCACCTAACCCACAGGGCAATACCATGATTCCGCTAACTAGCGGTAGTATCATCCAAAAGTGATTTCCTGCATGAATTAGTGTTCAATTCTCCTGTATGATAAACTTGCAAGAAGTTATTAATAACTGCAAAGTGACCGACACTCAAGTCATGTGGAGTGCGGAGCTCGGATGGACTTTATCGGAAAAGGCTGAAAACCAAAACTTGTGATGGTTTTCTTGCTCCTTTTCACACTGTCTTTTGATTAGACACACTCCCGGACATTACGTCAAAAGCTATGTGCAGGCCTTCAAGCTGGAATATGTACATAGCTCGAACGCTATTGAAGAGCATACCAGTTTGTTAAAGCCAGCATTGCCCAGGTCGTTGCTCAAGCTCTTTTTCCAGCTTATCCGGGACTGGAGAGACGCTTTGAGCGCGACTTTTTTCAAAGCGAGAAGTCCATGCGGCTTTTGTTTTATAAATTCAGTCCATTTAAAGCGGCTGGGAGGTATAAATATGCTAAAAACGATATTAGTTGTAGACGACGATGAAGAAATCGTAAAACTCATCACAAAGAGTTTAAGATACGAGCAATTTGCAATAACTTCGGCATATTCTGGGAAAGAAGCCTTATCCGCATTGGAAGAAAATCATATTGATTTCATCGTTCTTGATATAGTGATGCCTGATATGGATGGACTTGATGTCTGCAGAAGTATCCGAAACTCTTATAATGTTCCAATTTTGTTTTTAAGTGCGCGTGATAAGGACATTGATAAAATCGTCGGGCTCGAAATAGGAGCAGACGATTACATGACCAAACCTTTCAGTATTCAGGAGCTTGTCTCCAGGATAAAGGCTCACTTCAGAAAAGTGGACAGGCTTTTTAAAGAGTGGGATGAACTTAGTCCCAGTAACGAAAAGGCGGATTCTCCGCTCATTCTGAACGATAAGACGTTTGAAGCATTCCTGAATAGCAGGAAGCTCGACTTGTCAACGAAGGAATTTCAGATTCTGTCTGTCCTCATGCGCCACCCCAATAATGTATTGACTCGTGAGCAGATATATGAAAACGTCTGGGGAGACGAATACGGAGAAATAAATACCGTAACGGTTCATATAAAAAATATCCGTAAGAAACTTGGTCCTGAATATGACTTTATTAAAACAATATGGGGCATAGGATATAAATACACGGAAAGAGAGCAATAGTATGAAACTGAAAATAAAGCTTCCTCTTTTGTTCCTGCTGATGTTTATAATATTCATGTTTTCGATTGGAATGTACCTGAAGCTTGTCTTTGCAGTATATTCTCCTATACGCAGTTCATTACTGGACTCGCGATATATAGCATTGCTCCTGCCCATATTTGCAATTGCCTGCATCATATTTATTATTCTAATTATCTATATTCATTTTTGCATAGAGAAACCCATTCAGCTTCTGAATACCAGGCTTGAAGAAGTAAATATTGTACATCCACTGCCTCCCCTAGTTCTAAGAAGTAATGACGAGATCGGAGAACTTTATAAACACTTCAATAAGATGGAGCATCGGCTTCAACTCGCGCACAAAGAGCAGACCGATATGATCGCGGCAATTGCCCACGACTTGAAAACTCCCTTGACATCTATTAATGGCTTTACTGAACTGCTGGCTATGCACAAGGATTTACCAGAAACTGAAAAGCAGGAATATTATGATTTGATTCAAAAGAAGTCAGGATATATGGTCGAACTCATCAATGATTTCTCCAGCTTCACCAAAGAAAAACTGGAGTTGGAATCTATGGTAGCTAAACCTGTAAAAGCATCAAAATTATTTGAAAACATTGCCCTTGAATATGAATATGAGTTGGCGGGACTTGACAATGAGCTTACTTGCCGCCATTCATTCACGGAAAATATATGGCTGATGATCAATGAACCGATGATACGTCGGGTTTTCGGCAACCTCTTTAGCAATGCTGTAAGATATGGAGGGAAAAATAAGCTGAAAGTGTATATGACCGGTTACCCGCTAGGACAGTATGCCTTTTTTCAAATCGAGGATAATGGAATTGGAGTGCCGGATAAGGATATATCTTCTCTGTTCCTCAAATTTTTCACTGTGAATAAATCGCGACAAATCCAAAAGGGCGGGCTGGGGCTGGGTCTTGCAAGCTGTAAATCCATTATTGAACATCATAGGGGCGAAATTGACGCCTACCCTTCCGAATATGGCGGTTTGGGGATAAGATTCAGCCTTCCCTTGGCCGCACAACACTGATTTTATTTTTTGCACATTTTCTTTTACTACAGGAGTTAAAGGCTGCTGCCAGCTATGAACACCCAGGCAGCAGCCATTTTTTATTTTTTTAGTGTTTTATAATTTTTTATATTCTCTTTACAAACATTTATTTTTCTTTTAAAGAAGCTTTATCTTTGTGTTGTAAAAATTACTTGTAGTAAAAAAACTACAAGAACTAGAACTGGAAAAGGGGGATGTTACAATGTCAATTGAGTTCAGCCGTTGGCCCAATCACTACATGATGTCATACCAAGTCACCAAAGCTTTAGGTATGGCAAGCCTCGGTGCTACGGACGTCACCGAGATCTACGAGGCCTGCAAAAAAATCGACCCCGAAGACAAGGACACGTGGCACAGGGAATGGCTCATAACGGCTCAGGCATTGGAAAGACACGGCAAGGAGGCCGAAACAGCTGGAAACTGGTATACAGCACGAAACTGCTACATTCGTGCCTGCAATTACTACAGAATTGCAGAATATACGGTGATGGATGATGACACCGAGAAAATCCGTGTATTTAAAAAAGTAAATGAACTCTTCGAAGCTGCCGGGAAGTACTTCGATGTCCAACCGGAGAAGATCCAAGTCGATTACGAAGATGTCAAGCTGGATGGTTACTTCTTCTCCCCTTCCTGGATAAAAGGTCCGAAGCCGACCCTTTTTGCTCTCAACGGTGGCGACGAGTGGTCAATTGAAAACTATTTCTGGCTAGGTCCCGCTTTTATTTCGTGTGGATATAACTTTCTGGTTTATGACCAGCCTGGCACCGGCCTCTCGCTGTACGAAAAGGGAAAAGGAAGACGAGCGGACAGTGAGGCTTTCCATTCCCGAGCAATCGACTTTCTTCTAACGCGGCCAGAAGTCGATCCCGATAAGATTATCGTGCACGGTGAGAGTTTTGCGGCTTACGACTCTTTGCGATTCGCTTCGTTCGATCACAGAATTGCTGCCGTCATCTCCGACGGCGGTACGCATGCCTTTGATTGGGATGCAATGCTTAAATGGATGCCACCGAGTCTGGCCGCACATGGCATGAGAATTCTGGGGGCAAAAAGCATGGAGGACTTTGCGGGTAATCCGCGTTTTGCCTATGATCTTGAGGGGGTGCTTCACCAGATAGAATGTCCGCTTCTTGTAATGCACGGAGCGGAAGAGATATTGGTTCAGCCAAATCCGCTGACACAAGCCTTGAAAAATTATGAGCAAGCGGGTTCGAAAAACAAGACATTCTTCCCGATAGAGGATAGAAGACTTGGGGGATTAGAACACTGTCAGGTAGACAACATCAACGTGCTACATGAGGTAGCGCTGAATTGGCTCTGCTCAATTGGGCTTGGACCAGCTGCACCTCGTCCTAAGTGATTGCCAGGACGTCATAAAGTAAACTGGGGAATACGTCTATCGGATTCCCCAGTTATCCTTTCCAGGGGAGGAGTATTCGCTGGAGATGCTTTCGCAAGAAGAAATCAAGGAATTTGAAGCCGTGCAACTGTTTATGGAACGTGCGTTTTTGGTTGCTCCTAAGCTTCAGCCCACGCTGGAAAACTTGCAGCTTGTAGGTGCCATATGCAAAAAAATAGAAGGGATTCCGTTAGCCATTGAGCTTGCGGCTTCCAGAATGAGCATATTGACATTGGAACAGATGGAAGAACGTCTGGCGAGTCTGCTGACATTATTGACTGCTGGATGAAAAGCTCGTTGAGAAATATGCGAAGGCATTTGGCAAACCCGCATTGACAGTGCATTTTTTGAGACATTCATTCGCAACTCGTTATCACCTGGAGAACAATAACGTACCTAGGTTGAAGAATCAGTTAGGGCATTCGTCTATACAAACAACCATGATCTATACACATTTGTCTGATGAAGAAATGAGAACTGCAGTTAATAATATGGATAAGTGAGCAATTTCCAACGTAAGGAAACATGAAATCAGTGACACAAAATCCCACTATAATAAGTGAGAACTATGCAATTTTACATCCAACATAAAATTACATAATGATTTTTCAATGATAGCACAAGGAATAAAGTTAAAGAGGGTGCTTTGGTATCGAAAACAAGGGGAGTTTTGTGTCAATCAACAGTTTATGTTAAGGCATTTTTATCTCCGAAGATCATGCTATACATATGTACAAAATACGGGTTTTGTGAATATGTCTGAAGAGAACCTTATAGATGTAGTTTTCTGCTGCAACTGTTGTTGTACATTGACACAAAATCCCCTACTAAAATGACACAAAGTTCCCTACTTTAGTAGAATACAAAGAGATTGTCTGTAGTTACTCCAACTGATGAGAGCAGCGAATCATCGCAAAGTGATTTTAGGTGAGTGTAGTTATGAAATAGCTCGACTATATCTAAGGTTATTGAAAATGCGAAACCATTATTAATACGACCCAACTGCGGTCCGCTTAAGCGAATTCCCTCTTTGCAGAAGCGCAAGTTGTCGCGGGTTCGATAGATCTGGTCGGCCAGCACCGCTTTGGGATAATAACCAAATCTGGCGCGGTAACGCTCTACGGCGTCCTGCAATGTCTGCCCTTCGTTGTAGCTATCCCACGACAGATGCTCGCGGAAAGCGTAGCCGTTCACCACGCTAATCGCCAGCTTCTCTCCGAACTCGACGTTTGCCCTGGCTTTGCCGCGCACGATCGGTCTGACATGTGGCTGTGCGATACTGACAATCCGATCCGATATGCTGTGTGTCCGCTTGTCATACATCGTTTGCTGCTGACGATAAAGCTCTTGAATGACCAGCAGTTCCTTGTACAAACGCCGCGGCAGGCCGCTCGTCATATCGGCGAGTTCGGCGATCATGCGCAGATCACGGGAAACGAACCTGAGCTGCTTGCCGATCGCTTTTCGTATCGCGCGCGGCTTCACGCGCCGCTGCTTGGCAACCGCCAGATAGGCTTTGCGGGCACACTCTCGGTATGTTCTGGGCTTGCGGGTCTTTCCACGTTCCGGTTCGTGCAGGATGTCGATGATCTTCTCCAGCTTTTCTCTGGCCTGATTCAGTAACGACAAATCCGTCGGGTAGGCGATATCCGCCGGCGCGCAGGTAGCGTCCAGCAGCAGTTCGCCCTCGTTCGTCAGTTCCATCTGCTGTGGCTGCGTTTCTGAAGGCTTACCGGACGCTGCGTCAGTTCCGCTGCCAGGTTCATCGTCGTCCGATGAATCATCCGACACTTGCGCGCTTCTTCCAGAGCGATCCATTCATTCACTTCATCCAGAATTTCGCCACCCAATCGCTTGCGGAAATGCGTCATGAGAGAATGATGAAACGGACGGCGGTACCGATATTCCGGCAGACCGAGGAAGTACTGCAGATACGGGTTCTCCAGAATCTGACGAAGTGTCTCCCGATCATCGGTGCCAAGCCGCTCCTGGATGATGAGTGCGCCGAGCGCGATACGGATCGAAACGGCTTTTTGGCCCTTGAGGCTTTTCTTGAAGTTTTTCGCATACTTCTCTTCGAGCATCCACCACGGAATCATCTGGGCCAGCAGCACCCAGCGGTTATCTTCTGCGAGCTTTCCGCCGAACGGCAGAAAAAAGTCGACGGGCAGGTTCATCTGGTTCTCGGTTCGCTGATACAATCCTGACGCCTCCAAGTGCACGGTTTTTCACGGGGCTGCCCCGTTTTCCTTCGACATAAGAGGCCCTAAACCCTTGTGCCTGTTGGAGTTTTGATTCGTTCAGCAAGCCCTAGGTAAACCGTGTCCTATGGGCATCGGCGCACGTGTTTAGACTCCGATGCCGCGAGGCTCATTGTCAAGGCGAATACGTTGTTTACATGTCTTCGATGTACACGCCCTTGATAATCAAGGATTTTCTAAAAGCGAGTTGAGATAATTAACGAAAATATACGCTAAGTATTAAACGGATTAATGACCCTTTGGCGGCTCAAACATCATATTGTTTAACTGGTTCACAAAAATACCTTCGTTCGGGCCCGGGTTGTTTCGAAATACTTTCGCTTCTTCCACTAGAACCTCGTCCGCATCCGTACCAAGTACCTTCATCGTTTCATCAATGAATGATGCTAGTAGCATAGAGCTCGGATCGTTATTGAAATACGTTTGAACCCCTGGCGGCGCAATTTCCAGGATTTTCACCGATGTGTCTTTAAGCATGTACCGTTGGGATAGCGTATAGGAATGGAGCGCTGCTTTCGTCGTAATACAGAAACATGAAAATAATTCCAATAGGACGTAGGTTCTACTTTCTTGAAATTCTTAATTAGACTGGAAAGAGGCTAAGTCTACAGGTCATTAAAGTCAACCTAAAAACTTAGCCTCTTGATTTCATATTAAATTTTAAATAAACTTCAGTCTTCACATAACATTGTCTGCAAAGTCGATGAGACTACTATTTATTACTGCTGCTACATCCCTTTTGTAATCGTGTATAAAAAAATGATCCCCGTCAAACATATGAATTTTACAACTTTTGGACGTATAATCATGCCATTTTGCAACGTCAAAAATAGTGGCTCCCTTTTCTCTTTTTCCCCACAATACACTTATATCGCAGTCAAGCTTAGCGTTTTTTTCAATGTGCCTGTATGTGTCAGTAATTCTAAAATCCGCTCTGAGTATCGGTAAAAACAACTCCATTAATTCATTGCTTTTCAGAACCTCTTTGGGCGTGCCTCCCAGCTTAAATACCTCATCCACAAACTCCTTATCCGGCAAATCATAGAGTACCTTCTTCTTACTTACAAAACCCGGAGGATATCTGCCGGAAATAAACATATGGACAGGATATGGATGTCCGAGCTCCTTTATTCTATAGGCAAGTTCATATACAAGTACACTGCCCATACTGTGGCCAAACAACGCATAAGGTTGTTCTTCAAGGTTGCTTATGATAATACGGTGTATATCTTCAAGCGCTTCCTCAACACTTCCGTAAAACGGTTCACCAATCCTGCTGCCTCTTCCCGCAAGCTCAATCGGGAAAAGCTCAATCCTATCATGCAAGTATTGTTCCCAATATTTATATACTGCTGCAGAACCTCCTGCATACGGCAGACAAAACAATTTAATCTTATCCATTATATCTACCCCTTATATCTGAACTATTGGTTGATCTCTTCCAATATTTCTTTAATAATAGCCGCATTTTTATCTATATATCCTGTACTTAACATATCAAAATGACTGCCAAATCCGTTATATACTTTGAACTCTCCCGTTGTTGCCTCTCTCCATCCTTCACATAAATCAGCTTCACCTTCATTGTCTTGCTGCTGTGATATAATAAGATGGATATTGGAGTTTATCTGTCCCGAGTTTATAACACTTCTAGTGTATTTATGATAATTTCTCATTCTTTCAATGGCCTTTTCAATAACTGCCTGGTTATCTCCAAACATGCCTTTTATAAGTTTCTCATTTTCTTCTATAAATTCTTTATCCTGTTGCTCAGCAAGTTTCTTAGCATCTTCGCTTTCTTCCTCAATAAGGACAAATGATTTAGCCGAATCCAGAAAGATTATATCGGATACATGATGTCCAGTTTCAATTAATACTTTAGCAACTTCAAATGCCAGATTACCTCCTGCCGAGTAACCAAATAGAATATATGGGCCCTCGGGTTTGACAGAAGTAATTGCCTTCACATACTCCTCCATCCTGCTCTCATTTTCTATAAAGTCAAAGGAATATATGGAATAAGCATTCATTTGTTTTGATAAACTACCATAAGCTATTCCATTTCCTCCTCCTGGAGGGAATGCAAACATAAGACTCTCCATTGCTGAATTAAAATGAATTGCCGGACTTGGTGTAATATAATCATTGGCGTACGTATTGTGTATAAAACGGGCAATTTCCTTTATGGTTGGGGCCATATAAAAGTCTTTTAGTGGTACCTCAACATTTAACTGTTCATAAATTCTGCTTATAAGGGATATTGCCTTCAGTGAGTATCCTCCCAGTTCAAAGAAGTTATCATTCACACCAATTTTTTGTACTCCAAGGGCATCATGCCACAGCAGTGCAAGCTTCTCCTCAACTTCACCGCAAGGCTCTACATACTCTACTGATGTAGCTAAAGTACCGTCATTTTGGGGTAAATTATTCCGATCTATTTTGCCATTGGCTGTCAAAGGCAGCTTTTCCAGCTGAACAAAGTATTGTGGTATCATGTAATCGGGAAGTTCTTTTAAGAGAAGCGCCCTTAAATCTGATATTGTAAATTCACTTTCCCCTGCTATATAAGCACACAAATACTTGTTGCCCTCCTGGTCTGTCTTTGCAATTACCGCAGCTTCTTTTATTGAAGGATGCTTTAATAGCTGCACTTCTATTTCCCCAAGCTCTATCCTAAAGCCCCTAATCTTTACCTGATGGTCTACTCTGCCTATAAATTCGATGTTTCCGTCAGGAAGCCACCTTCCAAGATCACCGGTACGATACATTCTTTCTCCAGAGCTGAAAGGATTAGCTACAAATTTTTCCGTAGTCAATTCAAGTTTGTTCAAATAGCCTTTTGCCAGCCCATCTCCAGATATATATATTTCACCAGTTGTATTAACCGGTAAGATATTCATGTCTTCATTAAGTATATATATCTTATAATTCTGCAATGGCATACCTATAGGTATACTTGTTAGATTTCTCACCTTCTCACGGCTTAAATGGTAATAAGTTGAATCTACGCAGCATTCTGTTGGACCATAAACGTTTGTTATAGTAGGGTTATTATCTTTAAACCGATCATAGAAACCTTGTATACCTTTACATGAAAGTTCTTCCCCTCCGATAATAAACTGCATAACTGAAAGACTTTCGCCAGGCCTGGCAGTATCTGTTAAAAGCTTTATATGTGCTGGTGTTCCGTCTGAAACAGCAATTGAATTCCTGTTATAGTACTTTAGAAGGCCCTCACCATCTAGCCTTGTATCCTCAGGAACTATAAACAGCGTATGGCCAAGGAGAGAAGCCGCAAATATTTGTTTTACAGATGCGTCAAAAAAGTAAGGGGACACAAGGGCAACATTTAAATAATTATCATAATTTTCATAGACAAGCTTTCTTAGTCCATAAACCAAGTTAACTACACTTCGATGCTCTATCATTGAACCCTTCGGAACTCCAGTAGATCCCGATGTATAAATGATATAAGCTAAGTCCTCTGGTTTATTTATTTTATCAAGGTTTTCAGCACTTCCAATGTATATTTCAGGGGAATCAAGCAGTAATATATTACCGTAAAACTCTGCTTTATCCGCTAAATGTGATTGCGTCAACAGCATAGTTGCATTACTATCTTCCAGTAATTTTTTTATTCTTAGTTCAGGAAGTTTGGTTGAAATTGGTAAATAGACACCTCCTGCTTTTAAAATTCCCAGTATTCCAACCTGCATATCTACGGATCTTTCTACCATTATTCCAACTATGCTGTTTTGCTTTACACCATTACTTCTTAGTGCTCTGGCAAGCTGATTTGCCTTTTCATTGAGCTGCCTGTAGGTTAATTGCTTGTCCTCAAACACTACAGCTACATTATCAGGTGTCCTTTCCACTTGGTCTTGGAACAGCTCATGTAGAGTCTTATCCCTAGGGTATTCTGCCTTTGTATCATTAAAACTATTTAGTATTTGCTGTTTTTCATCCTGAGATAGTATATTTATTTCGGACAGCATCTTTTCGGGGTAAGCTGTGATCTCTTCCAGTACATTGATGAAATGGACCCTAAGTTTTTCTATTGTCTCTTTCTTAAACAGACGAGTAGCATACTTTAACCCAAATACAATATTATTCTGGGTCTCTTGGGCGTTTAGGGTCAAATCAAATTTGGACGCCCTGAACTCATTATCATAGGGCATGAACCTTAGCCCATTCATCTTAAATTCTGATGCTTCTTTATTTTGCAAGACAAACATAGTATCAAACAGCGGATTTCTGCTCAAATCCCGCTTAATGCTAAGCTTCTCCACAAGTTCCTCAAATGGGTAATCCTGGTTTTCATAAGCCCTTAGAGCGTTTTCTTTTACTACCCTCAAAAACTCGCTGAAATTCTTTTTACCTTGAGGGTAATTCCTCATAGCTAGGGTATTGACAAACATGCCTATGATGTCCTGCAAATCTGTATGTGGCCTTCCTGCTATAGGGCTTCCAATTACGACATCTTCCTGTCCGGTGTATTTGAAAAGAAGCACATTGTATGAAGCTAGAAGCACCATATACAGTGTTGCTCCATGATCCACGGCAAGCTTGTTCAGTTTATGTGCAAGTTCCCGGCCTGTTTCAAAACTGACCATATCGCCTTCAAAACTCTGTATAGCCGGCCTTGGGTAGTCTACCGGCATATCAAGTACTGGTATTTCTCCCCTAAATGCCTGGAGCCAGTATTCTTCTTGTTTACTGATTGTGCCGTCAGCAAACAATTTATTCTGCCATACGGAATAGTCCTTGTACTGAATCTGAAGTGCTGGAAGATTCATTCCTTCATACAAGCTTATGAATTCTCTTACCAGTATTTCATCCGACACCCCGTCAGATATGATATGGTGTTTATCAAGCATCATGACATGCCTGTCTTCTCTAATTTTTACGAGCCCTGCTCTTAGTAAAGGAGCCTTGCCAAGGTCAAATGGCCTTATGAATTCATTTGCTGCTTCTGAGGCTTTTTCTTCGCCGGTTTCCATGTACATGATACTAAATTCCACCTCATCATGGACCTTCTGCACCGGTTCACCATCTACCATATGGAAGGAGGTCCGGAAAGCCTCATGCCTTTTTACCAGCTGATCTAAGGCTTTCTCAAAACGTTCTATATCAATACTGCCTTCTAACAACATAAACTCTGGCATATTGTATGCCACCCTTGCTCCTTCAAGCTGATTTAATATATACAGCCTTCTTTGGGAAGACGACATAGGATAGTATTCCATTTCTCCAGTGGGCTGGATAGATTGATAAATACTCTCTTGGGCTTCCTGGATGTACTTGGCAATTTCTGCAATTGTCGGCAGCTTGAATATCTCCTTAAGAGATATATTTACATTGAACTCTTTGTGAATTTTGGCTGCAAAGTTTATTGCTTTTAATGAGTGCCCCCCAAGCACAAAGAAATTATCATTTCTCCCTATTTTCTCAACCCCCAGGATATCCTGCCACAATTGTACAAGCTTCTCTTCCACTTCACCTGAAGGTGCTTCATACTCTACTCCAGTATTTAAATGAGCAGCAGGGTGGGGCAAGTTCTTCCGGTCTATCTTACCATTGGCTGTCAAAGGCATTTCATCCAGCTGCATGAAGTATGCCGGAATCATATACTCGGGCAATTCTTTTGAAAGGCATTCCCTTAGTTCAGTTATTGTCAGTTCATTTTCCCCAACGAAATATGCACACAGATCCTTGTTCTTCTGTTGGTCTTCCTTTACAATAACCACAGCTTCTTTTATTGAAGCATGTCTTAATAGCTGAGCCTCTATTTCTCCAAGTTCTATTCTAAATCCCCTTATCTTTACCTGGTGGTCCATCCTGCCTAAAAATTCTATATTCCCGTCAGGCAGCCATCTTGCCAAGTCCCCAGTACGATACATTCTTTCTCCCTTTATAAACGGGTTAGATACAAATCTTTCTGCAGTAAGCCCCGTCTTGTTTAAATAGCCTTTGGCAAGACCATCCCCAGATATATATAATTCCCCAGCGATACCTATAGGATTTACTTCTAATTTCTTACCAAGTATATATGCTCTGGTGTTTGGCAAAGGACGGCCTATGGGGATATTATCCAATCTACTAAGCCCCGCCGCAGTAATCAAATATTCCGTAGAATCCACACAGCATTCGGTAGGACCATAAACATTTGTGATGCAAGGTTGCACATCCTCAAATCTGCTTAGGAAGTCTTTTACTGCATCAAATGGAAGAACATCTCCGCCTATAATAAAATGTCTCACTTTTAGGTTATTATCTATAGGAGGAGAATTTAACATCATATTTACGTGTATGGGCGTTCCATCCGAAATATCAATCCTATTTTCACTATAGAAGTCCAGCAGCTTTTTACCGTCTTTCCTTGCTTCCTCCGGTACAATGTACAATGCATGCCCCATTAGCAGTGCTGCGAAAATCTGCTGCACCGAAGCATCAAAAACATAAGGGGCAATGAGGCAAACATTCAACGGTGATTCATATTTGCTATATATTCTCTGGAACAGACCCTCTACCAGGTTTAATACACTCTTATTATCAATGCAAACACCTTTAGGGTTTCCCGTTGAGCCAGAGGTATAGATGATGTACGCTGTATCACCAGGCTTATTTATACATTTTATATTCACATCGTTTATAAAATTATAATCATAATCAGATAAATCAATAATCTCACCATCGAAATCATCACGATCCATAAGATGATTTTGGGTGAGTAAAATTTTGGCCTTGCTGTCCTCCATCATATACCTTTTTCTTTCCAATGGATAATTAAGATCTACAGGAAGGTACGCCCCCCAGCCTTGATTACTGACATTATACCTATAACCATTTCAGGCGAGCGGTCCACCATTATGCCTACAATATCATCAGGCTTTACTCCCTTTTCTCTTAATGCCCTGGCCAATTGGTTTGCCTTTTGATTCAGTTCTCGGTAGGTTAATTGTTTACCTTCAAAAACCACTGCAATATGATCAGGAGTCTTTTTCACTTGCTCCTCAAACATTTGGTGTATGGTTTTATCCAGGGGATATTCGAGAGCAGTATCGTTAAAGCTGTATAATACTTGCTGTTTTTCTTCCTGTGATAACATTTCGATTTCATAAAGCCTTTTTTCGGGTATGCTGCAATTTCTTCCAGCAAATTGATGTAATGAGCCCCAAGTCTTTCAACTGTTTCTTTCTTAAACAGTCTTGTACAGTATTCGAGTTCAAAGGCTATACCATCCTCAGTCTCAAATGCATTTAAGGTGATGTTAAATTTTGATATTCTGCCTTCTATCCCTTTGTTGTACGGCTTGAAGCTTAGATCAGACGTTATGAGCTCTGCTTTTCCAACATTGTATATGGCAAACATGGTATCAAAGAGGGGATTCCTGCTCATATCCCTCCTTATGTCCAGCTTATCCACTAATTCTTCAAACTGATAGTCCTGATTGTCGTATGCTTTCAAAGCATTTTCTTTAACTTCTTTCAAGAATTCAATAAAAGTCTTTTCTCCTTGCGGGTGGTTTCTCATGGCCAGAGTGTTTACAAACATACCTATGATGTCTTGAAGGTCAGCATGAGGCCTTCCAGCTATAGGACTTCCCACAATAATATCTTCCTGTCCAGTGTATCTAGATAACAGCACATTGTATGCAGCAAGAAGCGTCATATATAATGTAGCTCCATTGTCTGATCCAAGCTTGTTAAGTCTAACCGCAAGCTCGCTATCAGCTTCAAAGCTGATGTAGTCTCCTTCAAAGCTTTGTACTGCGGGTCTTGGGTAGTCGGTGGATAAATCCAGCACAGGGATCTCTCCCTGAAAGGTCTGGAGCCAGAATTCCTCCTGCTTACTTATGGCAGCTCCTGCAAACAATTCCCTCTGCCAAACTGAGTAGTCCTTGTACTGTATACGCAGTGGAGGAAGTATTTTCCCTTCATATAAGCTTATAAACTCTCTTACCAGTATGTCGTTGGACACTCCATCCGATATGATATGATGCATGTCAAACACCATAATATGTCTGGCTTCTCCAATCTTTACAAGTCCAACTCTTAATAGTGGAGCCTTTCCAAGGTCAAAGGGCCTTATGAATTTCTCCACTATTTCGGGAACCTTCGCTTCACTGGTTTCCAGGTACATGATACTTAGGTCCGCCTTGTCATGGACTTTCTGAGACAGCTCTTCCTCGATCATATGGAAGGAGGTTCGAAAGCTCTCATGCCTTTCTATCAGACTATGAAAAGCCTGCTCAAAACGTGCTTTATCAACAGTACCTTCCAGCAATATTATGCCAGGTATATTGTAGGCGATTCCAGCTCCTTCAAGCTGGTTTAATATATATAGTCTTTTCTGGGCGGATGACATGGGATAATATTCCATATCCCCAGCACGTTGAATGGACTGATATAGGCTCTCCTTTGAGTCTTCAATGTAGCTGGCAATTTCTAAGATGGTTGGTGTCTTGAATATTTCCTTAAGAGGTATGTCTACATTGAACTCTTTGTGAATTCTTGCTACAAGGCTTGTTGCCTTTAACGAGTGTCCTCCGAGCATAAAGAAGTTATCATTTCTTCCTACCTTCTCTATTCCAAGGATGTCCTGCCACAGCAGCGCAAGCCTTTCCTCCACTTCACCTGAAGGCGCTGCATACTCTGTTCCTGTATTTATTCTTCCATCAGGCAGCGGCAGCGCCTTTCTGTCCAATTTTCCATTTATGGTTAACGGTACTTTTGCTATCTTCATAAAATAGGATGGAATCATATAATCGGGCAGCTCTTTAGATATAAGCTCCCTTATTTCGGTCACTGTCACTTCTCGGTCAGACACTATATAAGCGCAAAGATACCTGCCTACACTTGAATCCTCCCGGTCAATGACCACCGCCTCATTTATATCAGCATGCTTCAAAAGGGCTGCTTCTATTTCCTCAAGCTCGATTCTATACCCTCTTATTTTAACCTGGTGGTCTTTTCTGCCGGCAAATGCAATATTCCCGTCAGGAAGCCACTTTGCAAGATCTCCTGTTTTATACATCAGTTCTCCAGGCATAAATGGGTTCGGTACAAACTTTTCCCTGGTAAGTTCCGGTTTTTTCAAGTATCCTCTCGCCAATCCTGCCCCGGAAACACAGAGTTCACCCTCAACACCTATGGGCTTAAGATTATTGTTTTCATCAACTATAAACACCCGGGTATTGGTAATAGGTTTACCAATAGGTACCGACTTATCGGCCGTCTCACAATCATCTGCTTTCCATACCGTTGCACATACGGTTGTCTCAGTAGGTCCATAAGCATTTATATATGAAATCCTGTTGCTCCATTTCTTTAAAAGTTCGAGAGTGGAAGCCGAACCTGCTGCAATTACCTTCTTTAAGGAAGTTACTTTTTCCGGGTCCAGATTTGCCAGATACGGAGGTGGTAAAGTAGCAATAGTTATCTCATTTTCATTTAGGTATTCTTCAAATCTTCGGTAGTCATTGATAATATCGCCTGAAGATATATATAGTGTTGCTCCTGCCAATAGTCCCATAAATATTTCCCAAACTGCAGCGTCGAATGAAATTGATGCAAATTGAATAATCCTATCGCTTTCACTTACATTTAAGCGGGTCTTGAAAAACGCCTCCAGATTTGCTACCCCTTTATGTTCTACCATAACCCCTTTAGGTTTTCCTGTAGACCCAGATGTATAAATGATATATGCCAAATTTTGCGGTGAACATACCACTTCCAGGTTCATAGGGTTTCCGGCATAAAGGCTTTCATCTTCTATGTCTATATACTTCCCGTAAAACTCCACTTTCTCCAGGAATTGCTTTTGGGAAATCAGCACCCCTATCTCGCTGTCCTCGAGTAAATATTCGATTCTTGCCTTAGGGTAGTCAGGATCTATAGGCATATATGCCCCTCCGGCTTTAAGTATGCCAAATATACCTATGACCATCTCCAGTGAGCGTTCTACCATAATACCCACTATGCTGTCTGGTTTAACTCCCTTATCCCTCAACACTCTTGCAAGCTGATTTGACTTCTCATTGAGTTCCCTATAGGTTAGCTGCTTACCCTCAAACACCACTGCCGCATTGTCAGGTGTCTTCACCGCTTGTTCCTCAAATAGTTGGTGAATGGTCTTTTCCCTGTGGTATTCCTCCGTTGTATTATTGAAGCAGTGTACTATTTCTTTCTTTTCCACTTCGGTGAGTATATCAATATTCCTAATATGCATATCGGGATTATCGGTTACAATTTCTATTACCGACTGAAAATGTCCCTTGATTTTTTCTATGAAATTACCATCATATACCAGTGAGTTGTAACTGAATTTAATAGATAATTCCTTACCGCCATCAACGAGTATCCCAAAATCATAATTCGTCTGCTCGAATATTTCCATTCCAACTACATTTAAAATGCCATTACTGGATGAAGCATTAACCGCTTCATCCATAGGGTAATTTTCAAAAGCCATGACATGATGTATCAAGGCATCTTTCAAGCATGTTTTTGACTGCACATCCGCCAGAGGATAGAAACTGTACCGGTCAGATTCAAGCACCGATTGCTGCATCTCTTTGATCAGTTCGGTAAAAGTTTTATCCTCATCACAACTCACCCTTACTGCAACGGTATTTATAAATAAACCCACCATGCTCTCAATTCCCTGTATTTCATGAGGCCTTCCCGATACCACCTCACCAAACACCACATCATCGGTATTGTTATACCGCTGTAATAATATCCCCCATATGGTCTTTATAATGGTACTCATGGTTGTATTGTTTTTGGCTGCAAACTTCTCAAGATCGCTAGTTATTTGTTCAGATATTTTAAACTCCGTTTCTTCAATCCTGAAATCATCACTTGCAGACCTGCCGTTTTGGGGAAGGACTGTCTGATGCTCGTAACCTTTAAGATAGGTTTCCCAGTAATCTGCGGCCTCGTTCTGATTTCTGCCTTCCAACCATTTGATATAGCGGCTGTAAGGATATACCTTTCCTGACTCCGGCTCCCGGCTATTCATCAGGGCTTCATAGTTTTCCATAAATTCTCTAAATATATTTGCGAGACTCCACCCATCAATAATGATGTGATGAAAGCTCCATACCATGTTATAAGATTGGTAGCCTGTTTTAATTACACTTAATCTTGTTAAAATATCCCTTGATAAGTCAAAGCCCTTTTTTCTGTCTTTAACCCTGTATTCTTCTATATACCTATCCCTTAGTTCTTCGGCAAGGGAGGTAATATCCTCATAGCTGACAGACAGCTTTCTTTCCTTCATGACTACTTGTAAGGGCTTGGCTACATTTTCATACAAAAAAATTGTTCTCAAAGCGTCATACTTTTCAATAATGATATTAACGCTCTTTTCAACACAATCAATGTCCAGGATACCTTTTATAGAAAGTGATATCTGCTCAAAGTAGGCGTCTGAATTTTTATCCATCATATAGTGGTACAATATCCCTTGCTGCATAGGAGTGAGCCGGTACATATCTTTTATATTTTGTTTCTTCAAATCACTCATAAGTACTCCTCCTTAAATACAAACTCTTTTTATTCGAAGTTATTCAATACGTCTTCAAACTCATCCATATTCAGATCGTCTACTGTAAAATCACTGAGTGTAGCTTCTGAATAGTCCATTTCTGCACAATGGGTTATTATGTTTACTAAATGCTTTTTAAAACTCACCGCTACCCCTTCAATAGTACTCTTCTCATACTCTCCCTGGTTGTAGCTAAAGTTTAATTCCAGCTTCCCGCCTTCTACAGTTCCGCCGTTAATATCAATACAATACTCACTTTTATAGTTTGGTCCTGTAGACTCTCCGGCAGGAATATCAGACACTCCAAATAAATTGTCTACATTATCCTGGTTGAATTGACCGAGGTAATTGAAGCTTATTTCAGGGTTTAGATTAAAGTTTAAATCGGCTTTGTTTTCCGGCAAGGTAAGATATTTTAGTATGCCGTAACCTATCCCTTTGTTAGGTATCTGCCTGATGTTTTCTTTTACCGATTTGATCATGCGGGAAATATCGAGTTGTCCGCTGACATCTAACACCACGGGATACTGGGTGGTGAACCATCCCACGGTCCTGCTTATGTCAATGTCTTTAATGATTTCCTCCCTGCCGTGCCCCTCCAGACTGATCAGAACCTTATCATTTCCGGTCCATTCCCTCACTGCTAATCCCAAGGCGGTAAGCAATATGTCGTTTACTTCTGTGTTATAAGCATGGTTTACCCGCTTTAGCATCTTCTCAGTCTCTTCAATACTCAGCTCGATCTTGACGCTATTGTTATTCATATACCTTCTTTCTTCAATCTCTCGGTCTTTTGGAAGCGGTATTGTTTCAGTTTTTTCCAAATTGGTCCAGTAATTTATTTCTTTTAATAGTTCAGGGCTATTGGCATACTCATCAAGCCTCTGTGCCCAATCTTTGAAAGAGTCGGTCTTGTTGCTGAATTTTATTTCATCATTGTTTAGCGCCTGTCTGTATCCTATGTCCAAATCTTCCAGTATGATTCTCCACGATACCCCATCAACTACAAGGTGGTGAATAGCTATTAGCAGGTGGTCCCCTTCTTTAGTCTTAAACAGACCAACCTTAACTAAAGGACCGTTATACAAGTCCATGCTCCTCTGAATCCTCGACGCTTCCAGCTCTATTTTTTCCCGGTAATTATAGCTGTCCCTAAGGTCTACAATTTCCAATGAAAAATGTTCACCTTCAAGGTTTTTGTTGTATTGGAGTATATTTTGATCCTCTATTTTTACCACTGTTCTAAAAATATCGTGGTGCTCTACAAGCTTTGACAATACTTTTCGAATAATAGCTTCTTCAAATCCGTTACGCCCATATATCATTATTTCCTGATTAAAATGATGAATATCCTTGCTGTCTTGTTTATACAACCATCTTTGTATAGGTGTTATCGGTACTATGCCTTCTACCGGGCCTTGATGAATTCTTCGGCTTGTAGATTGTATATATTCGACGAGTTCCTCAATTACAGGATGTTTGAATAAGTCCCGCATTTCAAGCTTTAGCCCATGGACGTTAAGACGCGACATTACCTGTATGGCTTTTATTGAGTCTCCTCCAAGGCTGAAGAAATTATCTTTTACCCCGATGTTTTCAGTTTTTAGTACGTCTTCCCATACTTTGGCCAGTATTTCTTCTCTTTCGTTTCTAGGAACTACATGCTCTACTCCGGTATTAATATTCCCCTGTGGTTCAGGCAATGCTTTCCGATCAATTTTACCGTTGGCATTAAATGGCATCTGTTCCAGCTTCATGAAATACGCTGGTACCATGTAGTCAGGTAGTTCGTTTAAGAGATGCTCCCTTAGCTCGGAAATGGTCAATTCATTTTCCCCTACAATATATGCACACAGGTACTTCTTCCCTTGCTGCTCTTCCTTTGCAATAACCACTGCTTCCTTAATAGCAGTGTGCTTCACCAGATGTGCTTCAATTTCTCCAAGCTCTATTCTAAAGCCTCTTATCTTTACCTGGTGGTCGATCCTGCCCATGAATTCGATGTTCCCATCAGGAAGCCGCCTTACTAAGTCCCCTGTGCGGTACACTTTTTCGCCGGGAATAAACGGGTTAGGTACAAATTTTTCTGCTGTCAGTTCAGGTCTATTCAAATAGCCCCTTGCAAGACCGCTTCCACCTATCACAAGTTCACCGGCCACTCCTACAGGAGTTAATTGGTTGTGCTTGTCCAGTATATAAAGGTATACATTCTGTAAAGCTTTCCCTATAGGTACTGTTATAAGTTCTTCTGCTATTTTCTTTGTTATACTGTAACCCGCTGCATATATCGTGGACTCTGTAGGCCCATAGATATTTTCCAGAGATGTGTTCTCTGAGACATCGAAAAGCTCATGGACAAGCTTTTTGGGCAGCGCTTCTCCAGCAGCAAAAATATACCTGAGAGTTGATGGCAGTTTTATACCATTATCTTTTAAAGTCTGTACCATTATATTCAGCATTGATGGTACAAAGTTTACATGGGTTATCTTATGCTTGTTTATTACCTCTACTAACTCCATAGCTTCCTTTTCCACACCTTGGCGTGATATTACAAGCTTTCCTCCGTTGAGGAACCAGCCAAATATCTCAGCTACGGATACGTCAAAGGTATAAGTTGTTTTAAATAGAAAAGAGTCTTCCGCTTTAAGCGGATACATGGCCTGGAGGGCTGTAATTATGTTTACAACGCTAGTATGCTCAATCATTCCACCTTTGGGCTTCCCTGTCGAACCTGATGTATAAATGACGTACGCAAGGTCCGAGGGTTTGTTTACATTTTCAAGCTTTGAGTTCTCTTCATTTAAATATTCTTCCTCCAGATATATAATATCCGCATCAATCTGCTTATTTTCCATAAAGGTCCTGGAGGTCAAAAGGATCTGGGAACCACTATCGTCCAACAAATACTTTATCCTTGTATCAGGATAATTAGGATCTATCGGCAGATACGCCCCTCCAGCTTTCAATATGGCAAATATCCCCACAATCATCTCAAATGAACGTTCGGCCATAATTCCTACAATACGGTCAGGCTTTACCCCTTTGTTCCTCAATACTCTGGCCAAATGATTTGCCTTTCCGTTCAATTCCCTGTAAGTCAAGTGCTTGTCTTCATATACCACAGCTATGTTGTCAGGTGTCCTTTCCACCTGCTCAGCAAACAGCTCATGTATGGTTTTGTCCTGCGGATAGTCTTTCTTAGTATCATTAAAGTCTATCAGCAACTGCTTTCTTTCTTCATGACTTAATATAATAAGCTTGTCAACTGACCCTTTGGGGTTATGGATAAACATATTTAAAATATTAATAAAATAGTCTATACACTCTTCTGCCTGTTTTCTTTCCAATACTTTGTCCGAGTAGATCAAGCTTATATTAAGATCATCGAATGTATTACTTACTGTAAAGTCAAGACTTGTATTGGTTGCTTCATATTCATCAACTGAAATTCTATCTTTAACATCAGCGATTTCTTTGTTTATTATCTCGTTATATATATGAAAATCCACATAATTGAATATGGTATCAAATAAAGGATTTTCCTCTTTGTTTTCTTTTCCGCCCAGGATATTTATGATCTCAAATAAAGGCAGTCTTCCATAAAGCTTTAAGTTTATTAATTTCTTTTCTGCAACTTTTATCAATTCCTCCCATATATCGATTTTATCAAAACACATTTTGACGGGAACCGTATTTAAGAAGCACCCCAGCATCTTATCTCCATCTTCGCATACAGGTCTGTTATTTTCTACCAAACCTACGACAAAGTCATCCTCGTATGAAAGCATATTGAGCATATAAGTGTATGCAGCAAAGCAAAGTGTCTTTAAGCTTACATCATATCTTCTGGCAGTACTTCTTAAATCACCTAAAAATTCCTGACTTAAATGGCGTGTTACATGGTCTACTTTATAAGATTTTTTGTTTTTCCATGAATATTTGCAGGCATATTCAACCTTTTATATTCACTTAATTCCTCTCTCCAATAATTAATTACTTCCTGGTTGTCCTTAATTGTCATTTGGTCTGCTATATAATCTTTATAGCTGCATTTAAGCCGTGTTGGTATATAATCTTTTTCTTGCTTAAGCTTAGAGTATAGGTTTGAAACTTCCGTAATCAATGAAGCAACACTCCAGCCATCCAGGATAGCATGGTGGAATATCAGAACCAGACAAATATGGTTTGCGTCAAGTTTGAATATTCTTATCCTCCAAAGGGGCTTTGATATATCAAACGGATTCGCTCTGTCATTTTCCAAATATTTGTTTATATACTCAACCTGCCCTGTCCTGCTAAAATTCATGATATCTATCTGCTCAATATCAAGACTACTGCCCTTGTAAACAATTTGCACAGGAGTTTCAAAATCCTCTAAATTAAAAACCGTCCTTAAAATATCATGTTTTGACGTCATTAGAAGCATCGCTTCTTTAAATGCTGGGAAATCAAAGTCTTTGTCATTCAGATGAAATGCAAATTGGTCATGATAAACTGCATTTTCATAGTCTTTTTTGGAATGATAAATCATACCCAGCTCTATGTGACTCATCGGATATATATCTTCCATGTCCGAAGGTAACTTTTCTGAGAGAGTTTCATTCATCAATATTCGCTGTTTAAATAACTCCAGTTCTTCCCTTGCTTTACCCATCTTACTGTTAAAAGCTTCCGTATCTTTTACTTTTAAGAATGCAGACAATCTCTCAATATCAGGATTCATGTATATATCCCTGATTTGGATGTTTATATCCAACTTTTTGCATATTGTGCTGACTAATGATATTGCACGTATAGAATCTCCGCCTATTTTAAAGAAGTTGTCCCTTATTCCTACCTGTTTTGCTCCAAGCACTTCCTGCCATATTTCAACCAGTTTCTCTTCCACTTCATTCCGCGGCGCTACATATTCTGTTCCCGTACTCATACTTCCGTCAGGCTCGGGCAATGCTTTCCTGTCTATTTTTCCATTAGGGGTCAATGGCAGCTTTTCCATCTGCATAAAGTAAGAAGGGATCATGTAGTCCGGGAGCTCTTTTGACAAGTGTTCCCTCATCCCCTGTACGGTTATTTCTTGATCCGGTACGACGTACGCACAAAGATACTTATTTCCGTCAGCTCCTTCTTTGTCCAATACCACCGCTTCTTTTATTGCTTCATGCTTTAATAACCGGTTCTCTATTTCACCCAGTTCTATCCTGTAGCCTCTTATCTTTACCTGATGGTCGATCCTGCCCAGATATTCTAGGTTGCCGTCAGGCAGCCACCTTGCCAGGTCACCTGTCCTGTACATCCTTTCACCCGGTGCGAATGGGTTTGCTGCGAATTTTTCTTCTGTAAGTTCCGGTCTGTTCAAGTACCCTCTTGCCAGTCCATCCCCTGCTATACATAGTTCTCCCGCTACTCCTATCGGCTGCAGGCCCTTTTCCTTACTCACAACATACAACTTAATGTTATCTATGGGCTTTCCTATAGGTACAAGCTCCAATTCTTCTTCCGTAGAGCAGCCAAAGTAGGATACATCTACTGTTGCTTCTGTTGGTCCGTACAGGTTATGCAGGCTTGTTCCTTTTTCTTTGTACAGCAGCTTGTTGAACTTTTCTACTTGCTTCAGGTTCAGTGCTTCTCCACTGGCAAATACCTGCTTTAAACTTGCTATTTCCTCTATTATCCCCTTTTCCTCTACATACTCTAAAAATACACTCAACATGGATGGTACAAAGTGCATTGTGGTAACTTTATTTTTTTCGATTGCCTTCACGATTTCTTCCGGATTTTTTTCTCCTCCCGGTATCAGCAGGCAGACTTTGGCCCCCGTAAAGCTCCACCACAATAATTCCCATACCGATACGTCAAAGGTATAGGGAGTTTTCTGCAGGATCACATCACCTTCAGCTATCGGGTATTGCTTCTGCATCCAGTTGATCCGGTTGATTACGGAGTAGTTCTCTATCATTACCCCTTTGGGTTTGCCGGTAGAACCGGATGTATATATTACATAAGCCAAGTTTTCAGGTTTACTAATTAACTTTGGATTTGATACATCCCCAGTAAATAGTTCCTGATTTTCTATGCTAATAAATTCAGCATTTCTGTAACTACCTTTAGCATTTATAAATTTATCCTGTATCAGAATAATTTGGCTGCCACTGTCATCAAGCATAAACTGGATCCTGTCTTCAGGGTATTCAGGAGCTATGGGTAAATAAGCCCCCCCAGCTTTTAGGACAGCCATGATCCCTATGATCATTTCCGGGGAACGTTCTACCATAATTCCCACTACACTATCAGGTTTTATTCCCTTTTCTCTTAATTTTCTGGCCAGTTGGTTTGCCTTTTCGTTTAGCTCCCTATAAGTCAGCTGTTTATCTTCAAACACTACAGCAATATTATTGGGTGTCCGTTCCACCTGTTCCTCAAAAATCTGATGGATGGTCTTTTCCCGAGGGTATCCTGCTTTTGTATTATTAAATTCATATAATATTTGATCTTTTTCGTCTTGTGACAGCATATCAATTTCTAATAGCCTTTTTTCAGGAAAGGCTGCTGCCTCTTCCAATACATTAAGGTAATGGGCAATAAGCCTTATAACTGACTCTTTCTTAAACAACCTGGTAGCATACTCCAATTCAAATGCAATACCGTCCTCTGTTTCCTCAGCGTTTAAAGTCAAGTCAAACTTGGATATTCTTACTTCACTGTCATAGGGCATAAACCTTAGCCCATCCATCTTCACTTCTGATGCCTCGATATTTTGCAGTACAAACATAGTATCGAAAAGTGGATTTCTGCCCAGATCCCTTTCCAGGTTAAGCTTATCTACCAGTTCTTCAAATTGGTAATCTTGGTTTTCGTAAGCCCTTAAGGAGTTTTCTCTTACTTCATTAAGGAAGTCCACAAAAGTCTTTCCACCTTGAGGGTGATTCCTCATGGCTAGCGTGTTTACAAACATACCAATAACGTCCTGAAGATCAGTATGCGGCCTTCCTGCAACGGGACTTCCAACTATAATATCTTCCTGTCCGGTGTACTTGGATAAAAGGACATTGTATGAAGCTAAAAGTACCATGTAGAGCGTGGCACCATTATTCACTGCAAGTTTGTTCAGTTTAACAGCAAGCTCCTTGCCTGCTTTGAAACTGATCACATCTCCCTCAAAGCTCTGTATAGCTGGCCTAGGGTAGTCTAGCGGCATATTAAGCAAAGGAATTTCTCCTTTGAATACTTGGAGCCAGTATTCTTCCTGCTTACTAATTGTCCCATCAGCAAACAGCCTGTTCTGCCATACGGAAAAATCCTTGTACTGAATCTTAAGTTCCGGAAGTTCCTTACCTTCATACAGGCTCATAAATTCTCTTACCAGTATGTCGTCAGACACCCCGTCAGATATAATATGGTGCTTATCAAACATCATAATATATCTGTCTTCTCCAACTTTTATAAGCCCAACCCTAAGTAAAGGAGCCTCATCAAGGTCAAAGGTCCTAATAAATTCACTGGCTATTTTCGCAGCTCTCTCCTCATCGGTTTCCATATACATAACACTAAAATCCACATTGCTATGGACCTTTTGTACCGGTTTACCATCTATCATATGGAATGAGGTACGGAAAGACTCATGTCTGTCAACAAGCTCCCTAAAAGCCTGTTCAAAGCGCAGTTTATCGAGTTTGCCTTCAATTAGCATAATACCAGGCATGTTGTATGCCATCCCAACTGCGTCAAGCTGGTTTAGAATATACAGCCTTTTCTGGGCGGATGAAATTGGATAGTACTCCATCTCCCCAGCCGGCCCAATAGAATGAAATACACTCTCCTTTGCAATCTTGATGCACTCGGCAACTTCAGACATATTTGGGCTCTTAAATATTTCTTTAAGCGGTATGTTTACATTGAACTCTTTGTGAATCCTGGCAATAAGATTTGCTGCCCTTAAGGAATGTCCCCCCAGCTCAAAGAAATTGTCGTTTCTTCCCACTTTCTCTATACTAAGGATATCCTGCCACAACCCCGCAAGTTTCTCCTCCACTTCACCCAAGGGTGCGACATACTCTATTCCAGCATCGATATTGCCGTCAGGTTCGGGCATTGCCTTCCTATCTATTTTGCCATTGGGAGTCAGCGGCAGCTTTTTTAACTGCATAAAATAGGATGGTATCATATAGTCTGGAAGGTCCTTTAAGAGATGTCCCCTTAGTTCTGCTATTGTTAATTCATTTTCCCCTGCCACATAGGCACACAGATACTTGTTTCCCTTCTGATCTTCCCTTGCAATAACCACTGCTTCCTTTATTGAAACGTGCTTTAGCAGTTGTGCTTCTATTTCCCCCAGCTCTATTCTAAATCCCCTTATCTTTACCTGATGATCTACTCTTCCTAAAAATTCCATATTCCCATCAGACAGCCATCTGGCCAGATCCCCTGTACGATACATCCTTTCCCCTGGTATAAACGGGTTAGGTACAAATTTTTCAGCTGTCAGTTCGGGCCGGTTTAGATATCCCCTTGCAAGCCCTTCTCCCCCTATGCACAACTCACCCAAAACCCCTGTAGGCTGAGGTCTCAAGTGTTTGTCAACAACGTAGTATTTTATATTTTGCATTGGCTTTCCGATAGGTACACTCCCGGATTCCAAATAGCTTCCCAGTCTCTTTTCGTAATAACTGGAATCTATGGTGGACTCAGTAACCCCATAGCTATTAACAACCCGCAGTTTCTCTCCATACCAGGATTGTAATCTTTCATAATCTTCCACAGAGAGAGTATCTGATCCAAGTATAAGCAACTTGAGGCTATCAATAATCAAAGCATTATCATGGATATAATCCATAAGAGGAATAATCAGTGCCGGTGTGGATTCAAAGATGGTTATTTTATGGGTTTTAATAAGTGAATATAATCGTGCAGGATCGTATCTCTCCTCGGATGAACAAATAACCATTTGGCCTCCGTTGAGCAGCGTTCTCGAAACATCTCCCACAAATACATCAAAAGAAAAACTTGCGATTTGCAACAGCTTTACATCCATATCCGCAAGCCTATATTCCTTTTTCCATGCGTAAGATATGTTGACAAGACTTCTATGCTCTATCATGATCCCCTTTGGCTTTCCTGTGGTTCCTGATGTATAAATGACATATGCTAAATTACAAGATTTATTAATGACAGGAAGATTTTCTGTTCTCCCGTTGTAATTCACACAGTCATCAAAGCTTATAATATCAAGATCAAATTTAATTTTTTCTTTATGATGTTCTTGCGTAAGAATAATTCCAGCCAAGCTGTCATCGATCATATATCTGATTCGTTCTTCAGGATATTCGGTGTCTATGGGTAAATACGCGCCTCCTGCTTTAAATACAGCAATTACACCTATTATCATTTCTATGGACCGGTCTACCATTATAGCTACTACACTGTCAGGTTTTAATCCCTTGTCCCTTAAGATCCAAGCCAGTTGATTGGCCTTTTCATTAAGTTCTCCGTAAGTCAAGTATTTATCTTCAAATACTACTGCTATGTTATCAGGCGTCTTTTCCACTTGTTCTTCAAATAGCTCTTGTATGGTCTTATCCTTAGGATATTCTACTTTTGTATCATTGAAGCCATAGATTATTTGCTGTTTTTCCTCCTGGGACAACATATTTATTTCCGACAACCTTTTAAACGGATTTGCGGTTATCTCTTCCAACACGTTAAGGTAATGAGCCGCCAACCTTTTTATAGTCTCTTTTTTGAAAAGCCGAGTACAATATTCAAAGCTAAAAGCCATACCATCTTCACGCTCTATTGCATCAATGGATAGGTCAAATTTTGATATTCTATACTCTAGCCCGTTATTAAAAGGTCTGAAGCTTATACCAGGTACTGCAAATTCTACCTTAGAGGCATTTTGCATGGTAAACATAGTATCAAACAGTGGGTTTCTGCTCATGTCCCTCTTCAAGTTAAGCTTCTCAACCAGTTCTTCAAATTGGTAATCCTGATTGTCATAAGCCCTTAGAGCGTTTTCTCTTACTTCATTCAAGAATTCTACAAAGATACTATCTCCCTTGGGGTAATTTCTCATAGCCAAGGTATTTACAAACATACCAAGGATATCCTGCAGGTCTGAATGTGGCCTTCCGGCTATAGGGCTTCCAACGATTATGTCTTCCTGTCCGGTGTGCTTAGACAGCAATATGTTGTATGCCGCGAGCAGTGTCATGTAAAGCGTAGCCCCATTATCCCTTGCAAGCTTGTTTAATTTATTCGTAAGCTCACTGCCTGCTTCAAAGCTAAAAAAATCCCCTTCAAAGCTTTGTATTACAGGCCTTGGATAGTCTAGCGGCATACTCAGTACAGGTATTTCTCCCTGGAATGCTTGGAGCCAGTATTCCTCCTGGCTGCTAATTCCGCCCTCATCAAACAGTTTATTCTGCCATACAGCGTAGTCCTTGTACTGTATCCGAAGTGCTGGAGGGTTGTTTCCTTCATAAAGATCCATAAACTCACGAATCAGTATGTCCATGGAGACACCATCGGATATAATGTGATGCATATCAAACATCATAAGATGCCTGTCTTCTCCCGTTTTTACAAGCTCTACCCTTAGCAGAGGAGCCTTGCCAAGATCAAAAGGTCTGGCAAATTCCCCAGCATACTCTGCGGCTTTTTCTTCGTTAGTTTCAAAGTACATCACGCTGAATTCCACATGGTCATGAACCTTCTGGACCGGGTTACCATCGATCATGTGGAACGATGTTCTAAGAGTCTCATGCCTTTTTACCAACTGCCTGAAGACTTCCTGGAAACGCGCTGTATCAATGCTTCCTTCCAGCAGCATAATACCAGGCATGTTGTATGCTGTCCCTGCCCCTTCAAGCTGGTTTAGTATATACAGCCTTCTTTGTGCAGATGACATAGGGTAGTATTCCATTTCTCCTGCCGGTTGGATTGACTGATATAGGCTCTCCTTTGAGTCTTTAATATATCTGGCAATTTCTAAGATGGTTGGTGTCTTGAATATTTCCTTAAGAGGTATGTCTATATTGAACTCTTTGTGAATTCTTGCTACAAGGCTTGTTGCCTTTAACGAGTGTCCCCCAAGCATAAAAAAGTTATCATTTCTTCCTACCTTCTCTATTCCAAGGATATCCCGCCACAACAGCGCAAGTTTCTCCTCTATTTCTCCCGAAGGTACTACGTATTCTACGCCGGTATTAACATTGCTATCGAGCACAGGCAATGCTTTCCTGTCTATTTTTCCATTAGGGGTCAATGGCAGCTTTTCCATCCGCACAAAGTAGGAAGGGATCATGTAGTCCGGGAGCTCTTTTGACAAGTGTTCCCTCATCCCCTGTACGGTTATTTCTTGATCCGGTACGACGTATCCACAAAGATACTTATTTCCGTCAGCTCCTTCTTTGTCCAATACCACCGCTTCTTTTATTGCTTCATGCTTTAATAACCGGTTCTCTATTTCACCCAGTTCTATCCTGTAGCCTCTTATCTTTACCTGATGGTCGATCCTGCCCAGATATTCTAGGTTGCCGTCAGGCAGCCACCTTGCCAGGTCACCTGTCCTGTACATCCTTTCACCCGGTGCGAATGGGTTTGCTGCGAATTTTTCTTCTGTAAGTTCCGGTCTGTTCAAGTACCCTCTTGCCAGTCCATCCCCTGCTATGCATAGTTCTCCCGCTACTCCTATCGGCTGCAGGCCCTTTTCCTTACTGACAACATACAACTTAATGTTATCTATGGGCTTTCCTATAGGTACAAGCTCCAATTCTTCTTCCGTAGAGCAGCCAAAGTAGGATACATCTACTGTTGCTTCTGTTGGTCCGTACAGGTTATGCAGGCTTGTTCCTTTTTCTTTGTACAGCAGCTTGTTGAACTTTTCTACTTGCTTCAGGTTCAGTGCTTCTCCACTGGCAAATACCTGCTTTAAGCTTGCTATTTCCTCTATTATCCCCTTTTCCTCTACATACTCTAAAAATACACTCAACATGGATGGTACAAAGTGCATTGTGGTAACTTTATTTTTTTCGATTGCCTTCACGATTTCTTCCGGATTTTTTTCTCCTCCCGGTATCAGCAGGCAGACTTTGGCCCCAGTAAAGCTCCACCACAATAATTCCCATACCGATACGTCAAAGGTATAGGGAGTTTTCTGCAGGATCACATCACCTTCAGCTATCGGGTATTGCTTCTGCATCCAGTTGATCCGGTTGATTACGGAGTAGTTCTCTATCATTACCCCTTTGGGTTTGCCGGTAGAACCGGATGTATATATTACATAAGCCAAGTTTTCAGGTTTACTAATTAACTTTGGATTTGATACATCCCCAGTAAATAGTTCCTGATTTTCTATGCTAATAAATTCAGCATTTCTGTAACTACCTTTAGCATTTATAAATTTATCCTGTATCAGAATAATTTGGCTGCCACTGTCATCAAGCATAAACTGGATCCTGTCTTCAGAGTATTCAGGAGCTATGGGTAAATAAGCCCCCCCAGCTTTTAGGACAGCCATGATCCCTATGATCATTTCCGGGGAACGTTCTACCATAACTCCCACTACACTATCAGGTTTTATTCCCTTTTCTCTTAATTTTCTGGCCAGTTGGTTTGCCTTTTCGTTTACTTCCTTATAAGTCAGCTGTTTATCTTCAAACACTACAGCAATATTATTGGGTGTCTTTTCTACCTGCTCTTCAAACAGTTGATGTATAGTCTTATCCTTAGGATACCGGACCTTTGTATCGTTAAAGTCATATAGTATTTTCTGCTTTTCTTCCTGTGAAAGCATATCAATTTCTGACAACCTTTTTCCAGGATAAACCGTTATCTCTTCCAGAACATTAAGGTAATGGGCTGCAAACCTTTCTACAGTCTCTTTCTTGAACAGCCTTGTGGCATATTCCAAATCAAATGCAATACCTTCCTGGGTTTCCCGAGCATTTAATGTCAAGTCAAATTTGGATATTCTAAATTCATTTGTATAGGGTATAAACTTAAGCCTATCTATCTTCAATTCTGATGAGCCGGTATTTTGCAATACAAACATAGTATCAAAAAGAGGATTCCTGCTCATATCCCTCTTTACATTAAGCTTTTCCACCAGTTCTTCAAACTGGTAGTCCTGATTTTCATAAGCCCTTATAGAGTTTTCCCTTACTTCCTTTAGAAACTCAGCAAAGGTCTTTTCTCCCTGGGGATAGTTCCTCATGGCTAAAGTATTTACAAACATACCTATTATGTCTTGTAAATCTGTATGAGGTCTTCCAGCTATAGGGCTTCCCACTATAATATCTTCCTGCCCCGTATACTTAGACAGCAGTATGTTGTATGAAGCAAGCAATGTCATGTAAAGAGTAGCCCCATTATCCCTTGCAAGCTTAATAAGTTTTCCCGTAAGCTCACTGCCTGCTTCAAAACGGATAAAACCTCCGTCAAAGCTTTGAACCGCAGGCCTTTGGTAATCTACTGGCATATTCAGCACAGGAATTTCTCCATTAAATTCCTGGAGCCAGTATTCCTCCTGCTTCTTTATTTTGTCCCCAGCAAATAGTTCCTTCTGCCAAACAGAATAGTCCTTGTACTGTATACGGAGGGAAGAAGGGTTATTTCCTCCATACATATCCATGAACTCATGTACCAGTATATCCATGGACGTACCGTCAGATATGATATGGTGCATGTCAAACATCATGACATGCTTGTCTTTTCCCGTTTTCACAAGGCCTACTCTTAGCAGCGGAGCAATTCCAAGATCAAACGGCTTTATAAATTCTTTTACGATTTCCCTCACTTTTTCTTCGTCAGATTCTAGATACACTACACTAAAACCCACAGGATCATTGATCTTCTGGACGGGTTCACCCTCTATGAAATGGAAAGATGTTCGAAGGGTCTCATGCCTATTTATAAGCTGTTGGAAGGTCTTCTGAAAAAGCTCCAGATCAATACTGCCTTCAACCAGCAAGCTGCCTGGCATATTGTATGCTGTCCCTGCTCCTTCAAACTGATTTAATATATACAGCCTTCTTTGGGCTGATGACATAGGGTAGTATTCCATCTCTTTAGCAGTTTGGATGGATTGATATATACTCTCCTTTGCTTCCTTCATATACCTTGCTATTTCCGCTATAATTGGAGCCTTAAATATTTCCTTAAGAGGCATGTCTATATTGAACTCTTTGTGAATTCTCGCTACAAGGCTTGTAGCCTTTAAAGAGTGTCCACCTAACATAAAGAAGTTGTCATTTCTTCCTATCTTCTTAATTCCAAGGATGTCTTGCCAAATCAGTGCAAGCTTCTCTTCAAATTCGCCTATAGGCGCTTCATACTCTATTCCCGTATTTATATTACCTTCGGGTTCAGGCAATGCCTTCCTGTCTATCTTGCCATTAGCTGTCAATGGCATTTTTTCAAGCTGCACAAAGTATGATGGTACCATGTATTCGGGCAGTTCTTTTAAGAGATGCTCCCTTAGTTCTGATATTGTCAGCTCATTTTCTCCCGCTATATATGCACACAGGTATTTACTGCCCTGATGGTCTTCCTTTGCAATCACCAAAGATTCCTCAATTGAAGGATGCTTTAGCAGTTGTGCTTCTATTTCACCAAGCTCTATCCTAAAGCCTCTTATCTTTACCTGGTGGTCTATTCTACCCAGGTATTCCATTTCTCCATCAGATAATAACCGGACCAGGTCTCCAGATCTATATAACCTCTCTTCCGGCTTGTACGGATTTTGAACGAACTTTTCCTTTGTAAGCTCCGGTCTTCCAAGATATCCTCTGCAAACTCCGTCTCCTCCTACACAAAGCTCTCCGGCTACTCCAATGGGAACAACTTTCATGTTCTTATCCATTACATATGTTGTAAGGGTTGGTATAGGCCTTCCTATGCTGCTCACATTAGATCTAATTTCTTCCTCTTCTATCTCTTTATATGTGACATGCACTGTTGTCTCGGTTATTCCATACATATTGATGAGTCTAGTCTGCGGGTACTTCTTTCTCCATTCCTTCAACAATGCAGGCTTTAATGCTTCCCCTCCGAATATGACATATCTTATCTTAAGTTCTTTTTCTTCATATGATACTTCTTCATTGGCTATATTATAGAAGGCTGAAGGTGTCTGATTTAATACGGTCACCTTCTCATTCCTTAGAAGTCTCAGATACTCTACATTGCTGCGTGCTGTCATTTTAGGAACTACCACCAATCTGCCCCCATATAACAAGGCCCCGTACATCTCCCATACGGAAAAATCGAAACTCATAGAATGAAACATAGTCCATACATCATTTTCGTTAAAATCAAACTGCATTTTACTGTTAAATAACAGCCTTACTATGTTTCTATGCTCTATCATTGCCCCTTTGGGTTTACCTGTAGAGCCTGAGGTATATATTAAGTAAGCTAGATCGGAAGGTTTATTTACCTCCGATAAGTTATATTGTTCATCTGAATATTCCTGCTCATCTTCTAAATTTATTACTGTACCTATTGATGTATATTTGTCTATAAAATGTGATTGGGTCAACAGGATCACTGCCCGGCTGTCTTCCAGCATATGACTTATTCTTTCCTCAGGATAATCTGGATCTATGGGAAGATATGCCCCTCCTGCTTTTAATACCCCTAGGATTGCTACTATCATCTCAAGTGAGCGTTCTGCCAGAATACCTACGATACTGTCCGGTTTGACTCCTTTAGCCCTTAATACATGGGCCAACCCATTTGATTTTTTATTGAGTTCACTAAATGTAAGCTTTTTACCCTCAAATACCACAGCTACATGATCAGGGTTCTTCTCTGCCTGCTCTTCAAAAAGCTGATGGATAGTCTTGTTTTTAGGATACTGTGCCTCTGTAGCGTTAAAGGTATATAGGATTTGCTGTTTTTCTTCCTGTAACAGTACATCAATTTCCCACAACCTTTTTTCAGGGCATGCAGTTATCTCTTCAAGAACGGTAATGTAATGGGTTCCAAACCTTTTTATTGTCTCCTTCTTAAACAGCCTGGTACAATATTCAAGGTTAAATGTTATACCTTCTTGACCCTCTACCACTTCAAGCATAAGGTCAAATTTTGCCTTTCTGCCTTCCAGCCAGTTGTTGTATTGTTTGAAGTTTATACCCGATGCTGCAAATTCTGTCTTGTTTGAAGTGCGCAGTGCAAACATAGTGTCAAAAAGAGGATTCCTGCTCATGTCCCTCATGAGATTAAGTTTTTCTACAAGTTCTTCAAACTGGTAGTTCTGATTTTCAAAAGCCAAAAACGCATTTTCCCTTACTTCCTGCAAGAATTGGACGAAGGTCTTTTCTCCCTCAGGATAGTTCCTTATGGCCAAGGTATTTATAAACATACCAATGATACCCTGCAGGTCAGCATGGGGCCTTCCGGCTACAGGACTTCCAACTATGATGTCTTCCTGTCCAGTGTATCTGGACAGGAGTACGTTATATGCAGCCATCAGTACCATGTATAAGGTAGCTCCATTATCTGTTGCAAGCTTATTTAGTTTGACTGAAAGTTCAGGGTTTATTTCAAAGCTTACAGCATCTCCTTCAAAACTTTGTACCGCCGGTCTTGGATAGTCAGTAGGCATATCCAGTACCGGTATATCACCCTTAAATGTCTGGAGCCAGTATTCTTCCTGCTTCTTTATTGAGTCTCCGGCAAACATCTCCTTCTGCCATACAGAAAAATCCTTGTACTGTATCCGTAGTGGCAAAAGGGTCTTCCCTTGGTACAAATCCAAAAACTCACTCATAAGTATATTGACTGATATACCATCTGATACTATGTGGTGCATGTCAAACATCATAACACGCCTGTCTTCGTTCGTTTTTACAAGTCCTACTCTCAGTAATGGAACTTGGCTAAGATCAAAGGGCGTTATGAATTCTTTGACTATTTCTGCTGCTTTTTCTTCATCCAGTTCCAGGTACGTAATACTGAAATCCACGTAATCATGAACCTTTTGTACTGGTTCACCCTCAACCATATGAAATGATGTGCGCAGAGCCTCATGTCTTTTTACTAGCTCCTTGAATGCCTGTTCGAAGCGTACTGCATCAATGTTTCCTTCCAGCAGTACGACGCCTGGCATGTTATATGCAGTACCTGCTCCTTCAAGCTCGTTTAGTATATACAGCCTTTTCTGGGCAGATGACATAGGGTAAAATTCCTGCTCTCTGGCAGAAGGTATTCCAGAAAAGGCATTTGGCGTATATTTTGAAACATCTTTTCCTTTTTCTTTTAGCATCGTCTCAAATAGCTTTCTTTTTTCTGGAGAAAGAGATTCTATTCTTTTCATCAAATTATCCATAACTTCGTCCCTCTTCTCTATTTCATCTCTTTTAATTCCTATTTATAGATTTTCAATCATGCTTAAAATTTCTTCGATTTCCACTGTATCGTTAAGTCTATTTTTAATACTTTTTGCTATTGCCGAAATTGTAGGACCCATAAACACTTCTTTTAATGCAAATTCTATGTCAAATTCTTTATGAACCCTTGATACAAGATTGGTTGCCTTTAATGAGTCTCCTCCTAATTCAAAGAAGTTATCATTTACTCCAATCTTCTGGACTCCAAGGATTTGGCTCCATATCAGTACAAGCTTCTCCTCAATTTCACCGAATGGTGCAGCATAGTCTACCCCTGTATTAATATTTCCATCAGGGGCAGGCAGGGCATTTCTATCTACCTTGCCATTCGCTGATAAAGGCAGTTTTTCCAACTGTACAAAATATGAAGGGATCATGTAGTCTGGCAGATCTTTGGAGAGATACTCCCTTAATTCCGGTATTGTCAATTCACTTTCTCCAACTATATATGCACAGATGTACTTGTTCCCTTGGGGGTCTTCCCTTGTCACTGCCACAACTTCTTTTATTGAAGAATGTTTTAGAAGCTGAGCTTCTATTTCTCCAAGCTCTATTCGGTATCCGCGGATCTTAACCTGATGGTCTATTCTGCCCAGGAATTCGATATTCCCGTCAGGCAGCCATCTTCCCAGGTCTCCTGTTTTGTACAGCCTTATCCCCTTTTCTTCTCTGAAAGGATCTTCAAGGAATACATGGGCTGTTTTTTCAGGGTCATTTAAATAACCCCTTCCTACACCTGTTCCAGAGACGCAGATCTCTCCTTTTACTCCGATAGGGCACAGGTTCAGGTTTTTATCTGTTATATATAGATTCATATTTTGTATAGGCTTGCCTATAGGAATGTTCTCTCCTTCATGAGCAGCTTCCATAGTATATAGAGTAATATCGTCCGCTGCCTCTGCAGGTCCGTAGGCATTAACTACTTTAGTATTTGGACATAGGCCAAACCATTTCCTTACTATGCCGGATTTTACGGTTTCTCCCGTTATCAGCAAGTAATGAAGTTTTTCCGGTTTATTCCCTGTATTTTCCACATACTCAAGCATTAAAGCAAGGTATGAAGGTACCACCTCAAGGACCGTTATGCCATCTTCTATGATCCGATTCGTAAACCTTGCAACATCCTTTACTATTTCATCTGGATAGATGATAATTTGAGCTCCTATGGTTAGGGCTGCAAAGAACTGCCATACAGATACATCAAAGTATTGAGGCGAGTTCTGGGATATTATGCTGTTGTTAGTTATACAAAGTTCCTTTATTTCCGCATGGATGTGGTTTATCATGCCAAGATGCTCTATCATAGCTCCCTTTGGTACACCAGTTGAACCAGATGTATATATAACATAGGCCAAACTATTTATGTCTATATCTAGATCTAGGTTTTCGCCACTTTCAGCCTCAATCTCTTTTTCACACTGGTCAAGGTATATAATTCGGCCTTTATAGTTCTCACTAAGCTGCTGGGTCACATAATCTGATAAGGTCAACACATAGGCAGCTTTAGATTCCTTAAATATATCAAGCACCCTTTGTGTAGGGTATTTTGGATTTACAGGTATGTAAGCCCCCCCTGCTTTCCATATACCAAGTACCGATTCTACAAATAAGGGTCCCCTCTCCAGCATGACAACTACGGCTTCTTCTCTACCAGTGCCAGCCTTTAGCATGTACCTTGCTATCCTGTTTGCCCTTTGGTTGATCTGGCCATATGTAAATCTACGGCCTTCATACGCTACTGCTATATTGTCTGGACGTACTTTCGTCTGCTGCTCAAACAGGTGGTGTACCGTCAGGTGATGTTCAAATTCAACCTTCGTATCGTTAAAGCCGTATATTATTCGCTCCTTTTCTTCTTGGGATAACATATTGATTTCTGATAGTTTTTTTTCAGGGTTTGAGGTTATCTCTTCAAGGATATTAAAGTAATGCTGAACAAGCCTTTCTACCGTCTCCTTCTTAAACAGACGTGTAGCATATTCCATCCATAATATTATATTATGACCATCTGGTATCAACTGGAATGTTAGGTCAAATTTTGATGTTTTACTTTCAACCGGATATTTGGAATACTTTAATTCACCACGATGTTCCATAATATGCTCATCAGAAGGAACAATATTAAACATAACAGTAAATAAAGGATTTCTGCTTGAATCTCTCTTTACGTTAAGTTTTGTCACAAACTGATCAAACCTGTATTCCTGATTTTCATATGCTTCTAAGGAGCTTTCTTTTACTTCTTCCAAGAACTCAGTAAAGGCCTTATTTCCCTCTGGGAAATTCCTTAATGCCAGGGTATTTATAAACATCCCCAGTATTCTTTCAGTATCAAAATGAGTTCTTGCCGCTATAGGAGTACCAATAATTATGTCTTCCTGTCCTGAGTATTTATACATTAGTGTATTTAATGCCGCAAGAAGTATCATATACACGGTGGCTCCTGTTTGGGAGGAAAGTACATTTAATTTATCCATCAAATGACTGTCTAAATCAAATAGCAACCTATTTCCTTCAAAGCTTTGAAGGACAGGCCTAGGATAATCTGTAGGCATATCAAGGATAGGAATTTCACCCTTGAACCTATTAAGCCAGTATTCTTCCTGCTTTTTGTAAACCTCAGTGCTAAACAAGCCATTCTGCCACTGGGCAAAATCCTTATATTGCACCTCCATTGCCGGAAGGCTTTCACCACTTAATATAGAAACTATTTCATCAAAAGTCCTGATTATTGAAGTTCCATCCGAGACTATATGATGTACATCAAGCAAAAGTATTTGCCTGCTAGCATGGATTTCTATAAGACCTACTCTTATTAAGGGTGCTTTGCTTAAATCGAACGGTCTTACAAATTCATCGATTATTTTCTCTACTCCGTCTTCCTCAGACTCAAAATATTCTATAGTAAAATCAACTTCATCTTGTATCCTTTGCACAAGCTCCCCATCAATCATCTCAAAGGATGTCCTAAATGCTTCATGCCTTTGTATCAATGTTTTTAACGCTTCCCCAAGGGCAACCCTTTCAATCCCACCTTCAAATAAAATTCCCACAGGTATGTTATACCCAATGTTGTTACCCTCAAGATTATTAATGATATACATCATCTTTTGTGCAGATGAGGTTTCATAGTACTCTTTTTCAGAAACTTTAGGTATTCTTTCAAGCTCAGCCTTACCCATATTTAGGGAATCCTGTTCTGAAATCTTTCCCGATCCGTATAGCTTTGATATCATTTGCTCGGAAAGATCGTATATGCTGGAACCCTTAAGAAGTTCTACTATGGAAACAGGTGTTTTAAAGGCAACCTCCATCCTGTTTTTTATTTCGGTGGCCATTAATGAATCCATCCCAAAAACAGTTAGTGGTTGTTTGGTACTTAGATCCTCAGGATTATAACGCAAAACCTTCGCTACTATTGTTTTAATATGCATTTCAACGATATTCTGCCTGCTCTGTATTGGAGATGAAATAATATCCTCCAGGATATCAACATCCACCTTTGATTTATTTATATTCTCTTGTTGTCCTGACTCATCTTGCAAAAGAGTTTTAAGCACATGTGGAGAACTCATGGGTGAGAACCATTTTTCCCCAAACGTTTGCCACGAGAGTATAGGTAGAACCACAGACTGTGCAACAGCTTCTCCAACAAGGTGCTCCATAGCCCTAATTCCCTTTTCTACCGTTACAGATTCTATGGATTTTTGTATATAATACTCCGGATCACGTTCCATAAACCTTGCAGCCATTCCAACCTCTGACCATGGTCCCCAATTGATACTCAGTGCAGGAAGTCCTCTCGATAAACGGTAATGTGCAAGTGAGTCCAAAAAGGCATTCCCAGTTGCATATGCTCCCTGGCCTGGTGAACCAAATACAGAAGCAACTGAAGAAAATAAAATAAAGAAGTCAATAGGCCGTCCCTCTGTCATATGGTGAAGGTTCCATGCACCATTTACCTTAGGCGAAAGGACCCTATAAAAAGTCTCATCTTTACTAACCTCAAGAAATTGATCATCCGTAATACCAGCAGAATGTACAACACCTCGAATAGGAGGCCTTTCTTCCTTATCAAAATCTTTAAAAAATCCAGCAAGCTTTTCCTCATCAGTTACATCCACTGATCCAATATATACTGTTGCCCCCTGGGACTCCAGCTTACGAACAAACTCAATCCTCTCTGCAAGGCTGCTGCCTGGCTCTACATTGTTCCATTCAGAACGTTTTGGAAATTCTCCGCGTCCAAGCAGTACCAGATGTCTTGCTCCCTTGGCAACCATCCACTGGGCTGTAATCATACCTATGCCACCAAAAGCACCTGTAATAACATAACTTCCATCGGGGCGAAGATGTACGGGTACTTGATGCTGCATATCAATCCGCAGTTTATCGATTCTTGCTGCAAGTCTATTCCCATTACGGAAAGCAATTTGGTTCTCTCCATTACCTAAGACTTCTTTTAACAGCATTTCCATTTCACCCGCATTGGCCTCTATGTCAAGGTCTATAAGGCCTCCCCAATTTGAAGGCAACTCATGGTAACCTATGACGGTGCCAAGGCCCCATACCAACGACTGTAAGAATGCAGAATTTGGAGTAGCCCTGTTGATCATTTGGGCTCCTCTTGTAATAACCCACAGCTTAAAATTTAATCCCAGATTTGTGGTTGCTTGTACCAGGTGTTTTAATACAAACAGGTTTTCAAAACAAGCTTTTTCTATAGCTGTATTGCTAACTTCCTGGATCTCAAGGATATTGAGGCTCCACATATATACAATACCTGTTAGCTTCGTTTTAATTTTTGAGAATTCATCAAACAACGCTCTAAGATCCTCAATGCTTCGAGGGTTTATATATATCTCACGCTCTTCATACTGCCAACCAAAATTCTCACCAGGATATACCATAAAGCATTCTTCTCCCCTTTTTTCAAGGAGATTTGCCAGTTCTTTTCCTGCTGCTTTATGATCCACAAAAATAAGCCATGCTCCAGAGTTAGCAGCAGCTGTGCGGGTATCAACTTCTTCACTTTTTAGAAGCTCCCAGTTTATCTCATAAAGATAATCCTTAACTCTTCCAGCATCAGACCCTCCACTATTTCCAAGTTCCTTAGTTCTTATGCCCAGTATTTCGGCGATTAGATTTCCGTCCTCACTATATAGACGGATGTTGGCGTTCAAATTATTATCTTTCCTATCTACCATCTGCGTATGACAAAGCATGACAGGCTCCGGCCTTCCATAAAGCTGCACCCTGTCTATTCCTACAGGTAGGAATGATTGGCCTTCGTTATTTTCATCTTCATTAAGTGGTGCAACTGCCGCAATGGTAACCTGGAAACAGGCGTCCAATACCGCCGGGTGAAGACCGTAGATAGAGGTATCAATCTCCAGTATTTTAGGGATCTCGATCCTGCCAAGAGCTTCGTTATCACCTTTCCATATCTTGTCTATACCTTGGAAATAAGGACCATAATGGAAACCCATTTGATAGAAGGTTTTATAACATACTTCTTTTCCGTATTCTTTGGTACAATTGCCAAGTATTTGAATCAACTCATCTTTAGCAGTGATCTTTATGTTTTGCCGTTTTCTTATTGTGCCGGATGCATTGCATGTCCAAGTCTTATCTTGTCCCGGTATCCTGCTTGAAATCTCGAATTTTGCGGTTTTTGGATCCAAAACCACCTGCACCACAGGTGATACTCCTTGATTTAAAAATAAAGCATTTTCAAACTTTATATCTTCAACTGTATAAAAACCCTCTCCAAAATAGCTTCTGGCACAAGCCATTCCCAGCTCTACATACCCTGCTCCGGGGAAAACTTCTATACCTTGTATTTTATGATCAGAAAGATACGTCATATAGATAGTATTAAGTTCAATCTCCCATATAGGGCTGGAAGTTTTCAAACGGCGTCCTAAAAACTTGTGCTTATTTTTTCCCTGCCTAAATTCACTTGATTCCTGCGTTTCCATCCAGTATTTATCCCATTGCCATGGATAAAGAGGGAGACTTACAAACTCACCTTGGTACCGGTAAATCTTGTTCCAATCTATAGGGTATCCCAGTGCATATAGATTCCCTAAGTTCTCCAGTATTGAAACCTGTTCGTTTTCATTTCTTTTTATAGAGAACAACTTCTTACCTTCAACGTTTTTAGCTGACAGACAATCAGAAATAGAAGCTGCTAAAACAGGGTGAGGGCCCACCTCAATAAATAAGTTATAATTCAACGAAATCATTTCATACATTGCTGCTTCAAAACGTACCGGCTCTCTTACATTTTTATACCAGTAATGTCCATCACACTCTGTACCCGTCAGCATTTTCCCTGTAACCGTGGAATATATCGGTATCCCGGCAGGCTGGGACTTTATTCCTTTTAATGCCTCCAATAGCTCCTGCTCATATGGTTCCATTTGGTAACTGTGATACGCTACATTGACCTTTAAAAGCCGCGCAAAAACCCCCTTATCCTGCAACTGTTTTTGGATCTGCTCAAGGGCATCAGGATCACCTGACAAAGTTACCGAATTTGGGCTATTGACTGCTGCCATTGAAACACCTTTTATGTTCTCATCCAGCAGGGCCACAACTTCTTTTTCTGGTAAACCTACCGCCAGCATTGTGCCCTTGTTTACTGCTTTTTGCTGTGCACGGCTTCTGTGAATACTTACCAACATGGCATCTTCAAGGCTGTAAATTCCTGCAACATATGTAGAAGCCACTTCTCCAACACTGTGTCCTACCACCGCATGGGGTATAATACCCAAGGATTTCCATACTTCAGTCAAACCCACCTGAACAGCAAAATTGGCAGGTTGAGCAAACTGGGGCTGGTCCAGACATGAATTCTCCTCATCAGCGAGAAGTTCCTCCAGTAGAGACCATCCAGCATACTGACGTGTAAGTTTATCGCATTTTTCTATCATATTTCTAAACACAGGGTCTTTTTCAAGGAGCTGTCTGCCCATAGCCCACCATATGGGCCCCATACCTGTATATACAAAAACAGCTTTATTGTACTTTCCTGCCTCAACATTTCCCGCAGACATCCCCTGGCGTGCTTGTCCTTTAATATACGCTTTCAGGTTTCCTGCAAGTTCTTCCTTTGAAGATGCCGAAACCGCTAGTCTATAGTCATGATGGGTGCGCTTTTTGCTCATCATGCTTCCAATATCATATAAAGAAATACTTTCTCCACTTCCATTAATAAAATCAACATACTTTTGCGCATAGTTTTTTAGCGCCTTTTCTGAGCGCGCAGATATGGGAATCATATATGGCCATCCGGTATTTACATTAACTTCAGGAGTACCCTCTTTTTGGAGATCTGTAGCTTCCTCCAAGAGGATATGGGCATTTGTTCCTCCAAAACCGAATGAATTTATGCCAACCAATGCGGGTTGCGGCAAAGGCTCCAGGGTCTGAGGAATTCGTATACATAAATCGTCAAAGGGAATTTTAGGGTTTGGATTCTTAAAGTGCAGATGTGGAGGTATTTGCTTATGCTTTATGATTAGTGAAGCTTTTATCAGTGCGGCAACTCCTGCAGCGGCCTCAAGGTGGGCAATGTTTGTCTTAACAGATCCGACAATACACTTTTTATCTTTTGGCCTGTCTGTTGAAACCACTCGTGCTATTGCATTAGCCTCAATAGGGTCTCCAACCGGAGTGCCGGTGCCGTGAGCTTCAATATATGTTATATCTGAAGGTGATATTCCTGCCTTTTTGTATACCTCCTTCATTAAGTTTTCCTGAGCCTGCCCGTTTGGAACAGTAATCCCGTCTGTGTGGCCGTCCTGGTTTACACCCGATCCACTTATTACGGCATAAATCCTATCTCCGTCTTCGATAGCATCTGACAGGCGTTTTAAAACCACAACGCCGGCTCCTTCCCCTCTTGCATAACCGTTTGCACTGGAATCGAAAGTTTTGCACCGTCCATCGGGAGATAAAAAACCACCCTTACTTTCCGCTATGGTATACTCAGGTGTAGCTATAACACTTACTCCGCCTGCTATTGCGAGATTACATTCATTATTCAATAAACTCCCGCATGCAAGGTGTGTTGCAACCAAAGAGCCCGAACACGCTGTATCTACAGACAAACTTGGACCTCTGAAATCATATATATATGAAATCCTGTTGGACAACATTGTCATCATCATACCCGTTGCCGAATGTGTATCTAAACTTTCAACCGATTCGTTTTTAAATTGTATTGCTTGATAGTCAAGGGTGAAGCCCGCTACAAAGACACCGGTATTGGTTCCTGCTAGCTTGGCCGGATCCAAGCCTCCATCTTCCATTGCTTCCCATGATGTCTCCAGCATCAGTCTTTGCTGTGGATCAAGAAAGGCCGCTTCCCTTGGAGAAATACCAAAAAACAAAGGGTCAAACTCATCTATTTTATCTAAAAATCCACCATGACAGGTGTAATGCTTGCCTGGCTTTGATTTGTCAGGATCATAAAACTTTTCTAAATCCCAGCGGCCTTCTGGTAAATCGGAAGTCATATCTTTTCCCGCAGTCAATGCTTCCCAGAACTCCTCAGGCCCCCTTATTCCTCCTGGCAAACGGCATCCTATTCCTATAATGGCGATTTTATCCATAACTTTCGACCTCCAATACTTTATTTATATTCTCTTGAATAGCTTGTCTGATAATCAACTTTACCAGCCACAGAAACTGTGATTTTATGTGGCCTCTCACAGTAATCCAAGACAGAAAGGTCAGTTTCAGTTAATACCCAATGATCATATTGAAGGGAATTATAAAGTCTGACCTCCCTACCAAGCCTCTTACTAAAAACATAAAATCTATTTCTCCCCATCTCATTCTCTATCTTTCGGACTGGTGAGTACATAATATGCATTTCCTCCAATATTTTGTAGAAGTTTGACATAGTTCTATATATTCGATCTTTGATTAAACACTCCTTTGTTGAAAAAACACCTTTTCTGTCGAATTCTAAAAAAGTATCGAACGGATTTTTTCATGTAAACGTTTGTTGGAAAAGCGTTATTCATCTTCTAAAGTTTGTTTCTGAACAGATAAGCATAGCTGTATCAGTAATGCTATTGCATAAGACTTTTACTTCTCCAGTCAAGTAGGCAACTTTGTGTCACGAAATAATGACACAAAGTTGCCTACTAAAAACAGAAAAATCCTTATAAAATAAGGGTTTCTTTGGTAGGTAACTTTGTGTCGATGTACAGTTGTCCGTTGAAGTTAACTTTATTGCATTAGTGAACTTAAGATTATTGCATAAGTAAAAATGAAGATAAAGTTGTGGCATAAATCATATCATCCATCCTTTATGCAATAACTTTATCTTCAATAATCATCTACTGAATTACAATTGAACTTAGAGTTAATGCATAAAAAAATCTAAATCCATTTTATTAACCGCTGTCTTCAGATCGTCATCTGATAAATGTGTATATATCATCGTTGCCTGTACTGATAAATGACCTAGTTGATCCTTCAGTTTTGGAACATCATTGTTAGCCTTATGATATCTAGTTGCAAGTCTCAAAGCATGCACATTTAAAGACGGTTTACCATAAAGATTAGCATATTTTTGAATTAACTTTTCTATGGATCTTTGAGTAAGTCTTCGTGTGCCTCCTTTTCTTCCAGCCGGGCATGAAGATCATGTGCTCGCTCTCCCACTCGACGTCACTAATCCGGAACAGATCCGAAATGCGGTTGACCATACGATTGAGAAGTTTAAACGTATTGATGTGCTCGTGAACAATGCAGGTATCGGATATTTTAGCTCTGTTGAGGAAAGCGTAGAAGAAGAAACGCGTAAGATGTTCGAAATTAACTTCTGGGGACTCATGCATATTACGAATACTGTACTTCCCTACATGCGCTCACAAAAAAGTGGTCACATTATAAACTTCTCGTCCATTGGCGGTCTAACTTCCTTCCCAACTCTCGGGTATTATCACGCAACAAAATACGCCGTTGAAGGTATTTCCGAAAGTCTTGCGCAAGAACTGGCTCCTTTTAATATTTATGTGACTTTAATGGAGCCAAGCAGTTTTCGTACAGAATGGGGTGGCCGTTCTTCTGCCAAGACTGAGACAAGCATACCTGAGCTTAAAGAATCTATTGTCGGCCATATGCTGCAAGGTATTCAACTTGGTGCTGGTCAAGAAGCTGGAGATCCTGTAAAGGCTGCTGAAGCGGTTATTAAAGTCGTGGAAACAACGAAACCTCCACTTCGTTTGTTGCTTGGTCAACAAGCCTATGATGCAGCAACCTATAAATTTAACAACATGCTTGCCAGCATAGAACAATGGAAAGAAACAACGATAAACGCAGATTACAAATAATAAAATCACATATTGGCAGGATAGCTAATGTATTGTTTCTGCTGCCCTTTTCTGTGTATCCACATCTCATCCTTCATTTAGAGCCAGCTAAATAAATCAAGTTTGCAGCATCCTGTTAAATTTTTAACAAGATGCTGCAGTAACTAATTTACATTCGTGATAATTTTTCCTTTATCTCTTTCCATGTGGCTGTGTACTGGTTCTTTAATATGGTATCATCGATATCTGTGATTGATCCCTGAATAAAATGATTCAATTCATTCATAGAATGGTTTTCTGCCCACTGATTTAATTCCTCTACGACTTCCTGCTGATAAATGACAAGGGAGCCATAAACAGTATCATCAATTCCTTGATGAGCAGGTAATTGTATACTCTCTCCCTGATAACGATCCAAAAGCAGAAGAAGCTTTCCAGGTAGCAGCATTTCTGTTTCTGCCAAGCTACGGGAGAGCATATCTCTGAGATACGGAATATCATCGGTTACACCTGTTCCGGATGTCGCTCGGTGGCTCCCGTAAGATTCTACAGTTCCATCGTCGTAAATGTTCAGGTTGAACGGTTTCTTACTGTCATAAGGAAGTATGCTGTCTTTATCCGGGTCAGTAATAATAATGTGCACTGTTCTTGTGAGGTCTGAAGGCAGTTCTTCTTCCAAAGTATGTCCGAGAACTCCCGGATAGCTGCTATTCAGTCTTGTCGAAAACCCCTCCGGCATTGAACTTCCGTTTTCTTCATAGGTGAATCGTCTTGAAATCTGATCGACTGGAACCAAAACATCAGACGTAACATGATTGATGACCAGAGGACTACTAAAATGATTTGCCAGTGCAACCGGGGAGAATGCTTCCCATCTTGCGATGTCTTCTTTATCCGGAAAATTATCTAAGATCGGCTCAAACATGCCGGATACCATACCTAGAAACGGAATCGGTAAGTCCATCATCGTTTTCAGCATTTCTTTCGCCGTTATCTCCGCAGTGATCATTTTAAACAATCCTTTAAGCATAACCCAGCCCATCTTGTTGTTGTTCAATTGGTTTCCTTCGGGAAAATACTGATAAAAATTAAAGTACACATTAGCAATCGGTGAATTCGCGATCGAAGCATTAATCCCCATTTGCAAAGCGTTAAGCATCAGTGTCGTGTATCCACCTGCGCTGCCCCCAACGAGGGCGATTCTTTGATGATCGACTTCTTCCATATGACGAAGCGTATATAAGGCGGCATTATTGAAAACCAGATCATCATCGGTCAGCTGACCGTTGTATTTATTATCAAATTTCGTCGGTGAAGCAACCATCCACCCTTCAGCTAGATACTTGCGCAATTCCACAGCATCCTCGGTCATTTCATAGTGAGGAATATAGATGACGGGGATCGGCTGCTCCGCATCCTTCGGAATATAGAGCCTCATTTGTCGGGTGTCCACTATATTGTCCTTGCTGATGTATTTTATATCAATGGTTCTCTGCTCAATATTTTCAAGAGGATGAAGTCCTTCTTGGGATTGCGCCTGTTGTGCAAATATCTTATCAATATCTAGTTCACTGCTATCAACTTTTGGAGGGAATAACATATTTTTAATTCTCAGTCCCACGATCAAAAGAATGAATATCAATATACACATGCCTATTATTTTAATCATTTTTCTCATTGAATTCTCCTTGATATTTGTTGAGGATGTCTACTGTCTTGTGTCTTATTTTCCTTGAAGTAATATACCTGATCTGAATAAACTGAAAATAAACTGATATGATGATGCCTATAACCAAATAAAACACAAACGGATATTTTTAACTTAATATTTCTGTTCTGTAGCAATCTTACGAAGTAATTCCAACTCAACTAAAAAAGGACTGGAATCCAGTCCTTTATCAGGTATATAACATTGTTGTAATTGTATATAAAAATAATTCATTGACTTCTAATAACATCCTGCCAGTTCGCATTTTCAAGTAACTCTGCATCGTCACCAAAGAATGCGTTACCCGCTTGTACATCACCTTTCAGCCAATACATAAACCAGGCTGTCATATATCCGTCTGCATGGTTCACCATATCGCTGTGGTCAGTGTTTACGCGCCTAGCCATAACTTTGGTTACCGTATCGGGAATATTGGAATAATTCGTATTAAGTGACCAAAGCGGAGTAATTCCTTGCCCTTCTGTAGCCGTTATGTCTTCTGCAGTTCCCGCATCAAAACCTCCCGTACCAGCAACCATGAAGTAAGGGATTTTGATCTTGGATACGTCGTAACTCCAATCGGTTCCCAATTGGCTTTGCTGTCCCCAGAAGCTTGAAGTGGCGCTTGCCGTAAACATAGCTTTGTAGAAATCACCGTTCTCCTGATTGGTTACGGCATTTATTGTTCCCACGCCTCCCTGCGAATGTCCGCCGATCCCAATGTTATCAACATCAATTTTCCCATAAAAATCACTAGAACTATCTTTATTCAAACTTAACATAAAATTAAGACTGGCTGATGAAGATGCCCCCGTTCTTGAATTTTCATCCTCATTACCTACCACAATAAACCCCCATGAAGCGAGGTGTTTAAAAACAGCTGTGTATTTTGAAGCAGTGGTGCCTGTACCGTTAGCCATGATTACGAGAGGCAGTGCAGATGCACTATCTTTCATGTCGGATGGGTACCAAATCTCATTCTTCTTAAAGGTAGCATTTTCTGAATCAAATTCCTGATAGGAAACCTTATATGGCCCCATTGCAGTATACTGTGTTTCAATTGGCTTGTCAGTCTCAACTAATTTATAATAATATGCATTACGATACCATAGAATCGCAAGAACTCCAACAATAACAACAATTACGATAGCAACTAAAATCAATAAAATTCTTTTTATTATTTTCATAAACTCCACCTCATTAAGCTTTTCATTTTCTTTCATTATTTAACACTTAACTACTTAAATCATGGGCAGAATAACATGCGTATGATTTTGAAAAACTAAGTTTAAAGCAATTGATCACTTTGATATAACCCAACACCTCCATGATTGTTTAAACTGACTGAGCAAGCAGATGAGAATATTGGAACAACAGAACATCCGGGAGTTTGATGAATCGTTATTGCTAGAATTACATTAACATGATTATATAAACTGAAAATAAACAAGAAGCACAATGCCCGTTGTTCATTCCAAACAGATATTGTGATAGAATGCCAGTTCAGTTATTAAAGAGTAACGGAAAGGATTGAGGGGAATGTTTCAAATTCTCGTTGTAGAAGACGATAAAAATACGGCCGAATTAATGAAAACTATCATTGGGTCTGCAGGATACGAGGTGTTTTTGACGGAGAATGGCATCGTGGCATTAGAATTATTAGACAAGCAGCATATTGATTTAATTGTTCTTGATATCATGATGCCTCAAATGGATGGATTCGAGTTGACTCAAACGATCCGCGAGAGCAAAAATGATATTCCTATTCTGATGGTTAGTGCCAAACATTTACCGGCAGACAAACGTAAAGGCTTTATGGCAGGAACAGACGATTACATGGTCAAACCTGTGGACGAAGACGAAATGCTACTTCGGATTAAGGCTTTGCTTCGGCGAGTCAAGATCCAGAATGAACGGAAGCTTCAAATAGGAAAAATCACGCTGCAATACGATGAATTATCGGTGTCAAGAGAGAATGAAGTGCAGACACTGCCGCAGAAGGAATTTTATTTATTGTACAAATTGCTGTCGTACCCAGATAAAATTTTTACCCGTATTCAGTTAATGGATGAAATTTGGGGCATGGACTCTGAAACAAGTGATATCACGTTAAATGTTCACATCAACCGTTTAAGAAAGCGATTTGGCGATTATCCGGAATTTGAAATCATATCCATCCGAGGAATTGGCTATAAGGCGGTAAAACATAGTGAGTAGAAGGATAATAAACTTTATCAGAGAGAGATCTTTACGTGGGTTTGGACTAACTTTTATGTTTACGTTCATTGTGTTGTTTATTTTGCTCATATCCATTTTTCTTTCGTTGGTCATTGTCGTGTTTTTCGTGTATATCGGACTCTACAGTTCCCCTCCTGCCGAAGATCCAAATTCAGGAGGTGGCTTAGTGCTTGTTACATATTTTGGAACAGTGAGTATTCTGGTCAGTATTCTTGCATCGTTGATATTTAGCCGAATCCCGCTCTCTCCCATTCGAAAAGTTATACATGCTTCTGAAGAGCTGGCCAAAGGGAATTTTTCCGTCCGTATTCACCTTAAGGGGCCAAAAGAGTTAAGAAAGTTGAACAGAAGTTTTAATCACATGGCTGAAGAACTCGGTAGTCTTGAAATGCTGCGGTCCGATTTTATTAATAATTTTTCGCATGAATTTAAAACACCGATCGTTTCCTTACGAGGGTACGCGAAAGTTTTGAAAAGAAAAAACTTATCAGATGAGGAACGCAATGAGTATTTGGATATCATCATCAATGAATCGGAACGTTTGGCAGAACTTTCCACAAATGTGCTTCAGTTATCCAAGATCGAAAGCCAAGCCATCATCACTGAGAAAACGACTTTTAACTTAACCGAACACATCCGAACGGTTATTGTATTGTTGGAGCCGAAATGGTCGGCGAAAAATATAAGCTTTCAGTTTGATTCGTCTGAACTGATGGTTACTGCAAATGAAGATATGCTTAGTCAAGTTTGGATCAATCTTCTGGACAATGCCATTAAGTATTCGACTTCGAATTCCGAGATCACAATCGATATGAATTCGAAGATTCAACATGTTAGTATATCTATTCACAACAACGGTCCAGAGATTGATGCCTATCAGCAAAAACACATATTTGATAAATTCTATCAAGGAGATCCTTCTCACGCCTCCCCGGGCAATGGATTGGGTTTAAGTATTGCGCAAAAGATTGTTATACTGCATGGTGGGACGATCCGGGTTGCAAGCTCAGATGACACAGGTACAACTTTTGAAGTGATTCTTCCTTCACCCTAGAAATAATCCCATTTTCTCAGCATCTAAATTGAGAAAATGGGATTATTCACTTCTGGAAAATGTCCAAATCCCAACAACCTCAGGAGATTAATTTTTATTTAAATCACGATTTTTCAGAAGTAAAGTCATCTCTTCTGAAGTTTCCTGCATACCTCTAGCAAACCATTCTTCAATCCATCCGAACAATCCATATGAAAAATAAGCTGCTACATAAGCACCGAAGTTTGGATATTCTGGTTTTGGTCCGAATAGTTCTTTGAGTATTTCCTTCAGCAGATAGAACAATTTCCTTTGGCTAAGAAGCAGATAAAACTCTCTATTTTTACTAAAGTGTCCAAACAAACTCCCCAAAAGTTCATCTTCCGATGTACCACCACTATCTTGATATTCCTTATACCAACTGTCTATTAATTTATAAAGATATTCTTTCAGCACATCTTCTTTTTCATCATAATTCCTGTAAAACGAAACGCGACTTACTTGTGCTGTTGAGGTAAGATCACTGATTGAAATCGCCTTAAGTTCTTTCATTTTCAACAAATCAAGAAGTGATTTTGTAATTTGAAGCTTCACATGTGTGTTTTTCAATCTTTTATCTTCCACGTTACATTTTTTCCTTTCTGTATCATTTTCTATTGATTCATTGATTCTGATTTTAACCAATGATACATTTGTTACACAAAAAATGATACGTCTATTTTATGGAGTTCATACAACGGATGTATTCTAGATAAAGGAGAAAATATGATAACAAAGGACCTCTGATCACTCTTGTTAAAATTGTAGTTGAGCCAATTAAGTGACCAATCGATATCAGCTCCCTAGCGTATAGTTCGGTATGTTGTAAAAAGGCCCAAATTCCGGCACGGAAAAAAGTCTGAACATTAGGATAAAACAACTCAAGGGGTAACATCACGAAGAAATTGATAAGGAGATTAAGAGATGACACTTTCACAAAAACGCATGGTTATTCTGATTTTAGTTATCATCGTAGCTGCCGTTTTGGGCCGTCTTGCAGTGCGGGCATTTATGAATTTTTTGCTCGGCGGTACACTGTTTGGAGGTAACTTCTTATGAAAAATGAGAGAAAAGGCAGAAAAAAAATGTTGTGGGGATCTATTTATGTTGGTGTTTTTATTCTTGTGTTCGCGGCTTCAGCAATCATCAAAATGACATACAATCCACTGTCTGGAGAGATGCAAGTTCATTGGAATGACACCGTTGGGCATGCATATTCAGATATCGCCTATGACGATAAGGAGCAAAATAAATTTGATCTCTATGTTCCAGCAGATAATACAAAGAAAAGCTATGGTCTTGTCGTATATCTCCATGCAGGAGGTTTTTCAACTGGTGACAAGAGTGATGACGCCAATATGCTGAAATGGCTTACTTCAAAAGGTTATGTCGCCGCTGGTATTAATTATACGCTGCGTAATGAAAATAATCCCGAAGCCAGTGTATATACTATGTCACAGGAAATCAAAAAAAGTATTCCAGTTGTAAAAGCGGAAGCGAAAAAGTTAGGCTACAATCTCGATAGAATGGCGATATCCGGTGGCTCGGCAGGTGGAACTTTGGCGCTATTGTATGCTTACCGTGATGCGGACACCTCTCCTATTCCTGTAAAAATGGTATTTGAGATGGTAGGACCACCGAGCTTTTATCCAGAGGACTGGACTACCTACGGTTTGGATCAGAATCCAGAGGCAGCAGCAAACTTATTCAGCGTTATGTCTGGTAACACGATTACAACAGATATGATAGGAAAAGCAAGCTATGATGAAGCAGTCAAAGATATTTCACCGTTTATGTGGATTGATAAAAATTCTGTACCAACGCTAGCTGCCTATGGAAAATACGATAAGGTCGCTCCGTTCGGAACAGTAAAATATCTGATCAACGCACTGGAAAAAAACAATGTTCCCCATGATTATTTCGAGTTTCCTCATTCGGGGCACGGTCTGCAAAATGACAATAAGCTATATTTAAAATATATAGAAAAGTTGAATGAGTACCTGGAACGATATATGGGGAGTGAATAAGACAGATTAGATCCGCTGTTCTGTTTGAGGCAACAAAATGTGCAGATTTAGAGAAGGTACTATTTTTAAAAACTACCTTCTCTACTATCCAAAGTAAAAACGAAAAACTTAAGAATAACCGTCAAAAAAGCAGGTTTATTAATTAAATTTGAAGTTTAATATTTCCTAATTCATTACGCTTAAGGTTACTATTTATATATTACGCTTAACAAGACAATATCTCTTTCAGGTTATACGGCTTCAACATATGTCTGAGCAGGCTTTTCCACCCGTGTTTATCTCTTCTTGAGTCTTTTTGTCATATGAAATGAGAAATCGTACTTCATTATGCTACCTATTCAAGTTAACTACATATGCTTTTTATTTAGATATATAGCTAAACTAATCGGTCTATGCTTACATCAGTTTATTTTCAGTTTATTCAGATCAGGTATAATACTTCAAGGAAACAAGGCAGACAATCCACAAGACCTACGCTAAATTTATAATTTATTGAGAGTTAAGGAGATTTACGTGCATGAAAAAGATGTTGAAAATTACTGGTTGTATTATTTTTATCATTGCAGTACTGATTGCCGCTTTGTTGATTTACTTAGCAAATAATCCTGCCGTTCCGAATAATTATACGGAAACAGTCAAAACAGGCGGCGAGTTGGAAGCAAAGTATATAGCTATGGGTGAGCACGAGGTAAGTTATTTTGAAAGTGCCGCTATGATGTCATTTAAGAAATATGAGATTTTTTATCCAGCGGATATGTCCGAAATGAATAGATCGCTCCCCGTTGTTGTATTTGTCAACGGAACAGGGATCACAGGCTCTAAATATCAAGCACTGCAAAAACATCTTGCCTCTTGGGGGTTTATCACAATTGCCACAGTAAGAAGAGTATGCATGGAATGGGTTTTCCGCTGAAATGTCTGTTCGGTATCTTGAGCTTTTGAATGAATACAAAGATAAAATCAATGGTGGGGATAATGTTTTTTATAAGAAGATAGACCTCGACCATATTGGTATTACCGGACATTCACAGGGCGGCATCGGTGTAATAAACGCTATTACAGATCAGAAGCATTCTGACATCTATAAAGCTGCTGTAATGTTAAGTTCCGCGAAGACTGTGATGAGCGAAGCTCTGCAATGGACATCTAATCCTACGCTCATCAAAGCACCAACTATGATTATTGGTTCCACTGGCAACACAGATGAGCAGATTACACTCTGGAAAGCCTGCAAAAACTTTATAACGACATCCCCAATAATGTCACAAAAGTGATGGCAAGAAGAAATGATGCCGATCATGGGCAAATGCTTTACTATGCAGACGGATATGTAACCGCATGGTTTATGTACTATCTTAATGGCGATACCGAAGCAGGAAACGCATTCTTCGGAGAGAATGCTGAAATTCTATCTAATGCAAACTTGCAGGATATTAAAAAAAAACCATTAAGGGATTTGTGAAAGATTCGTGAGCGGTTTTCCACCCCATACATTTTCGGGCAATGGTTGATTAAATCAAGCGAACGCTCCAAAGCCACATCGGATACTTGGGCAAAGTCTGTGCCTTTAGGAAAGAACGGTACAGTCTAACTTTCAATTTTCGGCATCGCATATGACCGACCAGATGCTGGAGATTACGAAATTTACTCATTCGCATTAACGATTCCAGCCTACTGATTATCCGCATATGCCATAAATCAACAAAGCAAAGCAGCGATACTTCACTCATGGGAAACATCGCTGCTCTAGTGGTTATTTGTAGATGGGTTTAAAGCGTTTTATTCGGAATATGATGTAGGGTAGTTTGTTTATTGACCCTTTAAAGGCTTTGTTTTTAACCTCTGAATAATCTGTCGTTTTCTAAACTTTATATTAGATGCTTCCTCTGCCGAATGGTTATAGGATTTACTAACTCATATTCTCCATTACATACAGGGATAACTCTTTATTATGATCCAAGGGTTATGCCACAGCACACATTTGATAGTTTCGACTGAATTTCTATTCAAAGATCTTTTATAAATATTAATCATCTTACGAATATTCTTATTTTCTTGCCCGATCGGGGAATAGCCATTTTAATTTGTCTCCCACTGAATAATACTGCCCATTACTTCAATGAAAAAAGCAGCCCCTCTTGAACTGCCCTACTGCTAGTCACTTCAACAATAGGGTGAGTTCATTCATGGGCTACCTTATTTACCAAGTAGCTATTCAGCGTTTTTTAAGAATTCAAGCTCTTTGACAATACCCGGAAATAATTTATCTAGATTGTAAAATACCAGCAATAAGATTTGCAGGAGAGCCAAGATAATTGGAACGTAGATAAACATGAAATGAATAGACGCTAGCGCAGTAGCACTGATTGTAGCTTGTCCACCAGCATATCCTCCCAATGCCAGCCCCCAACCGATAAGTGCCGCTCCCAAACCGCCTCCCGCTTTTGTGCCGAAACTACCCGCACTGTACACCAGTCCTTCGGTGCGCATCCCTGTCTTCCATTCGCCATACTCAATGGTATCTGCCAACATGGCAAAGAAGGTTCCGAGAATAGCGGCATGTCCAAGCGCTTTAATAACGAGTCCCAGACAGACCGCCATCAGACTTGTGGGACTGACGGCAATGACAAGCGACCCGACAATAAGGAGGATACTTCCGATAATGGAGGAATTTCGTTTACCGATCCGCTTGACGATGGGGGGCAATAGCATATAACCAAGCAGGGAAGGAAGCAGTAAGGATATGCCGAGCACTCCAATCAGATTGGCGTCTTTTAACACATAACGTGCGTAGTAAATATTCATACCTGTGCCCAGTGCGTTATTTATAAAATAGACCACAGCAAACCCAAGGATCAATTTCCAATACTTATTACGCATCAGCGCTCCAAAAGCGCGTCCAAACGGAATTGGCTTTTGTACAACAGATGGAGTAACCCTTTCTTTGGTACTGAAGAAGGTAACAAGAAATAAGAAGGTTCCGAGCAAGCCAAATATAATAAAGGTGAAAATCCACCCTTTTTGACCGCCGCCGAATGACTTCACTAACGGGAGGGTGAAATAATTAATTAGCAAGGCACCAATATTCGCCAGACTCATACGAAAAATATTAAGCAGAGAACGCTGGTAAGAATCCTGCGTTATCATGGAATTAAGCACACCATAAGGGACATTAATACTGGAATAAATAAAGTTCATCAGCAGATAGGTAACGTAAATGTATAGAATAGTGATCGTCATATTTCCACTTGGAACCGTGAACAAGAGAATTCCAGACAATGCAAATGGCCCGGACATCCACAGTAACCAAGGACGTGCCTTCCCGTGTCTGCTCTTTGTTTTATCGATCAAAGCCCCAATCGCGACATCAATAAACGCATCCAGTACGCGTGCAACTAGCATTAAAGTACCAATGACCCCAGCGCTGATCCCGATTACATCTGTGTAAAAGTAGGACAGAAAAGTCATTGCGGCGGCAAACAGCAACTGGCTGGCAAAATCACCGAATCCATAACCAATTTTTTCTTTCAGCGTAATAATTGAACCGGTTTGCACTGAAGCCTCATTTCCCCTTACAACAATATCGCTTGAACTTCTCATGCTCATGCTCCTTTTCCCTTGTTATTCTCTACAATTCAAGGTTATAAAGAAAACGTTTTCTTAATTATCAAAAAAACAAGCTGAAATACCCTGAATCCAGCCGATTATTGGTAAAAACAACTATGTTCGTCCAAAAAATACTAGAAAACGTTTTCCGGAGTTGATTATACTCTCCTTATAAACCAAGGTCAAGCGCTTTCTTTGCTCTAGAATCTTTGTTAAACTCAATAAACAATTCAATAAACTGATATAATAAATTCAATCCACTTTGAGAACCTATTTTCTAAATAAATACTTGCTTGAAAGTCGGTGTGTACAATGAAAATGACTATAAAAGATGTGGCTCGAATGGCCAACGTCTCCATTTCTACAGTTTCCAGAGTGATCAATAATAGCCAGACGGTCAACAGTGAAATACGCAAACGAGTTCTGGATGTTCTTGAAGCCACTCAATTCCGTCCAAATGCCATAGCACGGACATTGGTAAAGAATAATACATCTTTGATTGGGGTACTTCTGCCCGCGATTAAAAACAACGTTTTTGATGACATGGTTGAAGGCATCAATCAAGTAGCGCATCTATACGGCTTTGATGTCATAATCGCCTTGTCAGGGGGAGACGCGGACTCTGAATTACACTATTACAATATGTTCCGTGAAATGCAGGCGAGCGGAATTATTATATCGGTAAGCGGAATCCGGGATGCGCTATTCGCGCTCATTGAAGCGGCGGGAATTCCCTGCATCCTTGTCGGACGGGATTTCCGAGACCAAACCATTCCTTCCGTGCATGTTGACAACATAACGGCTGCTTTTGAAGCGGTAACTTATCTAATACAGCAGGGTCATCAGGATATCGCGATGCTGCAGGGACCAGCGGGGGATATTTCAGTGAGCAATCAGCGTTTTTTGGGCTATGAACAGGCATTGAAGGCCGCTCACCTGCCAGTACGCCCCGAACGTGTGTTGGAAAGCGGCTTTTCAGTTGAAGATGGCATAACCTCTATGAGAAAACTTTATCATTCAGGCCCACTGCCTAGTGCGGTGTTCTGCGCAACGGACCGAGTTGCCATAGGCGCTATGAACTTTCTGGCTGAAAATGGGGTGAAAATACCTGAACAGGTCTCTTTCTTCGGATTTGACGACATTGACATGGCTACAATAATCCGGCCTAAATTGTCAACTGTCCGATATTCAGCATCCGAACTTGGCATGGTCGCCGCCCGCAATCTCATTAAGCTTATTAGAGGAGAAGAATTGGCGGCTGTCCACTGGTCCATATCTCATCAGTTAGAAATTCGGGACAGCAGTACAAAACTTGGAGTATCCTAACCTTTGATGCTCCTACGGGTTGCGGGAAATGCTAAACCGGCAGGGGTGGTCTTTTCAGCGAATCCAACGCCGAATAATGGAAACGTTCTCTTGCAGACTTTTTCGCAAAAGGGCATGATTGGAGATACGCAGAAACCAGGCTCGGTTTAAAATTGGCTATCATGTAGATGGGCATTTCCGGGGAAAGTCGCTATTGCCAGACTCGCTCGTATTCAATTTTCTTTTCGATAGCAGTCAGATTAACTATCAATAAGAAAAGGTTGCTTTCTAAGTCAATACAAGGACTCAGAAAGCAACCTTTTCTTCGAGTTATTAAGCTTGCCAAATATCTTTCAATTTCCAGTATGTCAACTCATTTACTAGAGCCTCTCCGCCCTCCGTTACGAGTTCTATGCCTAGCAGTTTTTCACTCGAATAGATGCGACTTGTCATCGTAGCTTGCCCTTCATTAGCAAATATTTCAATGGATGAGCGATCCAGATATACATGTAACGTCAGTTGCCCCTCTGCACTTAAGGCTGTTTGACGTACTCCATCCGTCTTTTTGCCTGATTTAGAACAATCAAGCATAAGTTTCTGACCCGGGATAGAATAAGTGATAACCGTTTCCTCCTCACCTGTACCGCGAAGCTTCAAGCCTACCAGATCTGCACTTGACTTCGTCAGGTCGAACACGACCTTCACTTCAAGCAGATCCGCTTCAACTTCCGTCAAGTAACTTCCAGAAATAGCGCAATATTGGTGCAAAACATGTTCGCTTTGACGAAGCAACTTCATTTCCTCTACTGGGTTCATCAGCAATTTATTATTGGCACCCAGCGTAATTACACGTGGGATCGTCAATGCTCCGGACCAGCCGTCTGCTTTCGTCGGCATATCCGATTCCCACATATCCATCCAACCAATCGCAATGCGGCGACCTTGATCATCTAGAAAAGTTTGAACCGCATAGAAGTCATGACCATTATCCAACTCGATGAACTCTCCATGTTTATATTCATTACTATCATAATTATATTCGCCAACATAATATCCCGTCTGGAACAAATTATTGTACTTATCTCCTTGCGCATCAATGCCTTGCGGGGAGAACATAAATATATGCTTACCGTTCAGTTCAAAGAAATCAGGGCACTCCCACATGAAGCCCATATTCTTATCTCCCTGCAGAAGCACACCATGATAGGTCCAAGTTCTAAGATCAGGAGATGTATATAGAATAACACGCGGCAGATCTTCTTTCGTGCTGTTACCTAGGATCATGTACCATGTATCCTCATGCTTCCATACCTTCGGATCACGGAAATGCTGTGAGCTATCTGTTGGAGGTTCAGCGATTACGGGATTCTGCCCTAGTTTTGTAAAATGAATGCCATCTGTACTTACTGCCACATTTTGATTTTGGAAAAAGATATTGTTTGGTTGATCAATATAGTGATGGCCAGTATAGATTAATGTCAATTCGCCGTTATTATCTACTGCGCTTCCTGAGAAGCAGCCATCAAGGTCACATGCATCTCCAGGCGCTAATGCAATCGGACAATGCTCCCAGTGTACAAGGTCTTTACTCTTCACGTGACCCCAATGCATTGGACCCCAGTTCTCATCATAAGGATGATGCTGATAGAAGGCGTGATATTCACCTTTAAATTGGATTAATCCATTGGGGTCGTTAATCCAGTTTGCTGGTGCCATAATATGATAACCTAACCGGTACCGCTTGTTCATTTTTGCTTCTGCCTGTTTCAATGCTTCCTCAGCTTGCTTTGTATTGTTATTATATGTGTTCATTTGTCTTCCTCCTATGCTGTTTCAATATGCTTGTTAGGCTTGGGATCCAGATTTTTCGGTTCTTTCTTTAAGGTAAAGATTGAGATTGTTGTAAAGACAAATACGAATACACCCATAATCACGTACGTATTTGCAAAACCTCTAATGTCATAAGACATACCGGCGATTGGCGAGAAGATCGAAGCTCCTACCTGACTCATAAACTGGAATCCCACCAGATACAAGATCGAAGACAGACGCGTATCGAAATTAGCAGCCAAGTACTTAAATACGGCAATCAGCATGATTGGCAGTTCCAATGCGTGAATCAATTTCATAGCTGAGATACCATAAGGTCCAATAACTAAGCCTGAACCCATGATCCGGAATGCCATCAAGAATCCTGCCAATATCAGACCCTTTTTTGCTCCAATTTTGTTGACAATGAAAGGCGCTAAGAACATCATGCCTGCTTCCAAGAACACTTGTAGGGAATTTAAGTAACCATAAACTTGATTGCCTAATGCAACCGTTGAGAACGTCGATGAAAAGTAATTTGGGAACTGTTGGTCATACACATTGTAAATACAGGTAACGCCAAGAACATATAAAATGAAGAACCACAATTGCTTATTTGCAAACAAATAGCCGATTTGCTTAAAGTTAACAGATTCTGCTCGCTCCATTTCGGAATCTGTCATTTCAACTTTAATTGTCATCATAATGATAAACAGAATGACAGCAGATACTGATGCAATCCAGAAGTTAATGTTAGGGTTGATATTGAAGAGCTGACCAGCGAAAAATGTTGCTGCTGCCCAACCTAGCGAGCCCCACATACGAGATTTCCCGTATTCAAATTCATATTTTCGGCTGATTTTCTCGACATAAGATTCAATAGCTCCGATCCCTGCCAAAAAAGCAATACCCAAGTAAAAGCCACCTACAATGGCGCCGAGAAATACATTGTATTGAAGTAACGGCCCATAGATAAAGATATAGAAAGGACCAACAAATAAGAGCAAAGAACTGATTAGAAATAAAATATGCTTCTTCAATCCGATTTTATCAGATATATAGCCATAAAGCGGTTGCATACATAGCGCAAAGATAGCGTTTACAGTAAAGATAACACCTGTTTCAGCACCATTTAGACTGATTTCTTGTCCTAGCCAGATGGAGAACAATGAATAACTTGCTGACCAAGTAAAGAAGAAAAAGAAGAAATAGGCACTTAGTTTCCAGTACATGCTCTTTGACTTTCTCATATCGAACGCTCCTCTTAGTTGAACATTTAATGTAAATGAAAGCACTTTCGTATTTACAGACTGATTATATGTCAACCGCTTTCATATGTCAACCGCTTGACATATTTTCGAAAGAAAAAGAGCTCTCCTCTTTGATTTCAATTACTCTAATAAGGATAGCTCCATCTTATATCACAATGCTGAAAACTATGGGAATTGTATTAAGCTGTACTAGCTTCAATGAGTTTCACGGGTAGATAGGTTTCTCGCGGGACATCACTGAAGCCACCTTCAATTTCTTTAATAAGTAACTCTATGGAAGATCTCGCGATCTCCTGTATTGGTTGCTGAATGGTTGTCAATTCAGGGAGAAGATTGCGGGTTGTTTCTGTTCCGTCATATCCAACTACGCGGATATCTTCAGGAACCCGTTTTCCTCTTCTTCTTGCTTCAGCAATAAAAGACGCTGCCACCATGTCATTACTCGCGAACAATCCATCTACTTCAGGATGTTCATCGAGCAAGCGTTTAATCGGTTCATCGTGATTCTGTTGGTGAAAGGGATCATGTACTTCATAGGTAATTGCCTCTCGACTATACTGCTCCATCACATCTTCATATGCTTTTCTTCTTAAACTTGCTGGTGTTTCCAATTCAACAGGGCCATTTATGTGTAAGATATGCTTGCACCCCTTTTCAATAAGCAGCTCTGATGCCAGTTTTCCACCCATATAATTATCCGATCCTACAACTGGGATTGAATCGGATAGGAAACGGTCGATCGCAATAACTGCAATATTCTTCTGTTCATAATTTACGATACCTCGGTTGTGTGTACCGACGATAATACCGTCAACTTGATTTCGCATAAGCATATCTACATAAGACTCTTCTTTATCCAGCTGATTTAAGCTGTTACATAGCAACAGCTTATAGCCTAATGACGCACAAATATTCTCTATATGGAAAGTCAGCTCTCCGAAAAATGGGTTGCTCGTAGTTGGAATGATTAATCCAATCAGATTTGTCCGTTTAGTAAATAATGACCGAGCTACATCATTAGGAAAATAATTTAGCTCCTGCATCGCTTTATGAACTTGATCCTTCGTTTCTTGACTGATATAGCCACGATTATTAAGTACGCGAGAAACCGTAGTCGGTGAAACTCCAGCTAATTGTGCAACATCGTTAAGTTTTGGTTTCATTGATTCAACCTGCCTTCTCTTCATGCCAAGTCTCCAATTATTCTATTATTTTAACATTGTTAAACGTGAAAAAACATGTCTTCATCATTCCGCGCTGTATATGCAATGACATCATTTTAACCATTATTATTCATCATATTTCAATAATATATGTTCCTGTCTCTCCTCGAGAATATTGTATACACTATGTAGTATGTATGAGGTAGTGAATAAACTTGGTTGAAATATCATCTAGAAACTTATGGATAAATGTATCTATTAAAGTGTATACACCCCGATATTTTTCTCATTTTATATGGACTAATATGTGAATTTACCGTAGTGAAAAGAATCTCACATGTGATTTCGTAAAAGTCGTTGTCGCAGGACATTAGTAAACAAAAAAAAAACCCTCAGAAATCCTGGAATGAAGTATATCACATAATATAGTAATTTCCTTGAGGGGGTAAGTGTTACTGCAAAAGGGACAAAAAAAACACAATCCAAAATAAAGAACTCATCCTATCATAATAGCCGCTCCTAAATTTTTCAGGAGCGGCTACACGCTTAATTCAAATTGATTATAAATCTATCCCCTGCATTGCCACCCAAAACGATCAAGCCACCTTTGGGCAGCACAACCGAATTGTTATGGCTGGCAGTTGAAAAATCTACAACCGTTCCGTTTTCATCATAGACAGCGAACCCTCCACTTGTTGGAACATCAACGGTCATCGTTTTATGGGCTACGTTTTTATCTATTTTAAACCATGTGGCTTGACCATTCGATGGTATGGTGTACACTGATTTCCCGCCCAGGACAGGTTTAATAGCATCCTCACTGATGTAGGACTGTCCATCTATGGTTAAATACTCTGAACCATCCTTAGTAGTAAAATTCAAATCAAATGCATCTCTTCCTCTCATAACAGGAATCTCAACAGCATTAACGGCTTTATTCTCATCCACAATTTTAGTACCACTTGCGTATCCATTATGATCAACGGATATTTTTTTTGTTATAAATGATGGGGCCAAATAAAAAATAGAAGATATCTTTTCATCCAGGGCGTAATAATTTTTCCCGTTTCTATGTTCCCATGCCTTTTTAACAGTAGTATTTAGAGGATTGGCATCCAGCTTTTGATATTCATAAGTCACCATAACCATTTGACCTAATCCCGGAAAGTTTACGTAGAAGTTAGCCTTAATATACGTTTTCCCATTTTTTTGTTTGTCAAAGCCTATGGCTACACTGCCATCACTGCTTTTGAATTCTCCATTGCCTGTATACACATATTTTTGCGCCGGGACTATTCCATCCAGAAAAGCTGGTAATTCAAGCTCTCCGTTTTTAATTTCTACATTGATGGTTGTACCCACAGTTCCATATAATCCAGAATAAGTAAGTAAATCAGATGGCATTTCCACTTTTACAGGAGGTTCAAAGGTTTTACCTGGTAGAATGCCTTTAATGATGCCCTTGTCTTTTAGAAGCTCCAATAAAACATTAGAAGCAAAAATACTATCCAGGATGGAAGAACCTCCAGATGAAAGCACAGCCATAGAAATATGATGCTCTGGTATGGTGATCAAAGTAGAGTGATACAAAACAGTATCGCCACCCTTAGATAACGCAGTTATTCCGTAATCACTAAACGGTGCCAACTGAACCGCATCCCAACCAAGTCCATAATTAAAGCTGTTTGTCTCTTCAGGTACCCATACTCCATTTCGATATTCATGACTTTGCATGGACTTGGCTGATTGCTTAGATAAAATATCGGGTTTGTTCCCCGTTAATACTTCTGAAAACATAACCACCTCTTCCGCGGTGGAGTATAAGCCCCCTGTCCCGATGACATTGGCATTTTCAACCGGTAAGGCCCCCTCAATCGCAGGAAAATAAGTTTTGGACAGCTGTTGTCTATCAAATTGATCGAGAGGTGTTTTGGTAGATTTCAAACCCAAAGGGGTATTTATATGCTTTGCCAGGAAATCGGTGTAACTTAGACCGCTCACCCGCTCAACCAATATTTCGAGCAATTGAAATCCATCATTGGTATATACGGAATATTCGCCAGGGTTTGATTTTAAAGTTTCTGATTGCAACCTTAGCAAGAGCTCATCATGATTTTTTGTATCATTGTCATTAAATAACATACTATTTTTTAAGTGGGCACCGTAAAGGCCTGACGAATGATTTAACAGCATACGCGGTGTAATTTTTTTGTACCTTTCATCGGCCATTGTAAAGTCCTTAATGTATGTTGTGAGCGGCTGATCAATATCTACCTTATGGGCATCCACCAGCATCATCGTTGCAGCAGCTACATACATTTTGCTTGTAGAGCCTATACCAAACATCGTATCTTTGGTGATCGGCTCGTTGGTTGCTTTATTCTTTACACCCACGCTATCCGATAATACGATGTTTCCATGGTCCATAATGGCATACTGCACACCGCTAGCACCGTATTTGGATACCAGCTCTGAGGCCAGACTGCGAGCCTTTTCCTTGATGGGTTCAGGAGTGCCTTGAGCAAAAGTATTCGTCATTGGCAGCACAAAAAGCATAGCAGAAACGAACACAGCTATTATTTTCTTCATTCCATATTTCCTCCTCTTATAGCTTCATCAGACTTTATTACTGACCTGATCATACAACGAACGAGGATTCTATATAAAAAAACACCCTTAAACGTAAAAAACAATCCCTAAACAACAAGATGTCTAAGGAATGTCCTTATAAAATGGTAATAAAACCATATTATCGAATACTTTATTTTTCGTTTCAATGGTCATATTCCCACCGTATTTATCACATATTCTAGATATATTGGTTAAGCCAATGCCATGAACATCCAGGTTTGATTTTTGACTATGCAAATGAGCCACTTCATTCTCCACATGATTCAGAATGTGAATGAAAAGCGCAGATTCATTGGAATGTATTTTAATCAGAATGTACCTGTCATCAGCAATCTTGACCTTTTTAGATGCTTCTATGGCATTATCCAGCATATTCCCTAGAGCAACACATAAATCATAACGTTCAATATTTACTTTCTGTGAATATAAGTTAAGTTGGGTATCTACCTTTATGCCATTAGCTTGTCCAATATTAAGACTATTCGTGACAAGGGCATCTATAACCAGATTACCGGTATTAACCCTTTGATATGCTCCTTCGATTTTATTTAATGTGATCTTAATATGTTCACTCGCCTCAGCTAATTCATTTCTCTTGATACATTCGTCAATATACAAAAACTGTTGATGTGTATCATGAATGATTCTTTTTATATTTTTGAAGCTGTGAACCGTTTTTTCGTAGTTAGCATCTTGGTAGTCCATCTGATGTTGTAGTTGAGCATTTTCATGCATTAACTGGAATTTTTCAATAACATTATCGAAGATGTATATAATAAAAACATTTAAAGAAATAAAGCCAATAATAGAGCCAAAATAATACATATTCTTTTCACTATAAACAGATAAAACATTAACCTGGTATATACTTATGATGGGAACGATTAAAAATAAAAAATAGTAACGATGCTGCAAAGGGAAGGTTCTGCGTTTGGCGAATAGCCGTATAATCTGAATGACAGCAAACATGATAATACAGCTGAGTAGCATAACCTTAGAAAATATCAAGTGATCCTGTCCGCTCAAATGACTATAGTTGCTAATCTTAACGGAGTCTACAGCATATAAAATATACAGGGATAAAAGATTAACGATGGTGATCAACACAGCATAAAGAATGGAAAAAATGATCTTTGTCTTTATTTCCACGGTATAAGACTGAGCCAAGCTAAATATGACAAATAACGCCAAAATAGAGGAAAACGTAGGGGTCAGATAGACAGTTAAATATAAGAAGTTCAACAACCCGAAAATAATGAAATACATCGTTCTGTTCGGCTTTCGACTGGACTTATCAAAAACCGAGTTGAAATAAAAATTGACCTGAAAGCACATCACCAGTACGACACATAGGTTAAGAAACAGGTAGTTATATGCCATCATATTAATGCATCTTCATAATCATAAATTTGGTATACAAATCTTTAACTTCTTTTATTTTAGAACGTCCAATAGGCAACTTTACATCATTTGACATCAGAACATCACCGCCAGCAAATTTTTTGACATGAATTAAATTTATAATAATCGAACGATGAATTTGCAAAAAATTATGTTCCTTTAATGCTGATGCATAATCAGAAAGAATCCCTTTGCTATCATAGGTTTGTGTAGAGGTTACAAAATGCAGCTTATTTTTTATGGTTAAGCTTTTGACCACTTCAATACTAATGATATCATCATATTTTAAAAGCACTTCCTCATAAGCTGACTTGATGATAACGAATTTTTTATCGAGAGCTTGAAAATATTGACACAGCTTTATTATTTTTTCCTCAAAGATATGGGGAGCAATCGGTTTTATTAAATATTGAAATGTAACTACGTCAAAACTTTCCACCATATATTCAGGGTAGCTCGTTAAAAAAACAATCTGTTCATCTAGGTGATTTAAACTCCTTATTTTTCGGGCGGTTTGAATTCCGTTCATGCCATTCATTTCAACATCCAATATTAAGATATGGAATGGAGACTCATGGTTTTGATAATGAGATACTAGTTGTTCTCCTGAGTCGAATAATTCAACTTTAAATTCTATATTTGTTTTGATTGATAAAGCGATCAGCATATTTTTAACAAGCTCTCTTTGCTTGTACTCATCATCGCAAATAGCCACTCTATACATAAATGCCCCCTTTCCCATTACATGTTGCAAGGAAGTATAGTCTGAACAGTATACAATATTTTAATATTCTATATATAACTTTTGGATAAAACGCAAATTCAAATCCCTTAAATGCGATTTATTGTGTGCTATTCGTTCTTTATGCTTGGGCATTCCCTTTTTTCCATCGGGGGCTTGCGTAGGTTGGTCGGTTTGCGGACGATGTCGCTGGAATGAGGTTTGCTACTGTTTTGACTATTTTGACCCGTTGAATAAGAACACAACTTGTGATTTATTAGGAAGATAGGAATTGATGTATCAGGAGAACGACTTTCATACATAAGACTTATTGGAGGAATTTATGGATAATAAAAGGTATTTTTCAATTGGAGAAGTTTCTAGATTAAAAAATGTTACGATAAAAGCCCTACGTTATTATCATAATATTGGTTTGTTAATACCTGCATACACTAATCCCGAAAACGGTTATCGCTATTATACAATTAATCAATTCATCTATCTGGATATTATAAAAATTTGCAAGCAAAGTAATGTAAGTGTCAAAGAAATTAAAGCTTTATTTGCTAAAGCCGATACTAATTACCTTAAATTTTACTTGGAACAGAAAAATGAAGAAATTCATAAAGAAATAAAGAAATTAGAGCAACTTAATAAACAAATAGAAATATTAAAGACAGCTATCCATTCATCTGAAGATGGACTCATGAACAATGGATTTAATATTCAAACATTTAAAGACAGATACTTTTTAAGTTTACCTACTCAAGTTGGAGAACTTAATGAGATAAAGTCATTCGATAAGTTAGATGAAAAATTAGGCGAATTGGCAGTCCAAACGTTTCAGTATGGATTAATTTATTCATGTCACCATGATAATTGGAAAATCAGTGATGTATTTCGTCTAATAACATCAGATGATTATAGATTGCTTAAAGATACCTTTAATGTATCTAAATTATCAAAAGGAGAATATTTAACTATTAATTGCACGGGAGATACTGAAATTGAAACATTTCAATTAGTAAAAGAATATTTGGAGAAAAACAGTTTGACGTGTAATAAGGTTTATATGTTTTATCTAGTGACAGATGTTTTTAATCAATATAATCATTTCTCTCAATTTCAAATTAGTCTAAAGCCCACCCTATAAATAAGGTGGGCTGACTTTTAGCTTATAGCTTGTATTCATAAATAAAATTTGTATTTTCGAGTTTGCCGTTAGGTAGATTAAATACAGTTACTTCTTCATCAAGACGGACAAATCCATTATGATCATAGAATCCATAGTTACTCATTGTATCTGTATACACATAAATTTTATTTGTTTTTGTATTTTTTAAGTAAGAGATGAGCTCATTAAATAATTGTTTCCCTACCTTTTTTCCTCTAGCTCCTTCAGAAACAGCAAAGAATTCTAAGCACCCCTGAAACTCATCTTCTTTTCCTCTAATTAACTTGCTGTATGCCTCATTAGTCATAGAGGTGAGTTCAACAAATACTTTTCGTTCGATGTCATTTAGATTTAAGAGTTGTAGCAATTCACTTGTATAATCTTCTTGTAACAATCTATAAGATGTTATTTCACCAACTCTTGAACCAAAAATTACACCAATGACTTCTCCATCTAATGTAGCTACTCTTCCAAAAGTACTTTTATTTAATATTGGACTTATGAACATCATTGTAACTGCTGCATTTATTATGCCGTCATCCTCGATAAAATCCTTTGCGTTCCAGGTATCTGCGATAATCGCTTTAATAGGTTCTATATCCTCTTTTCTAATGTCTCTAATAACTAAGTTCATTTTGACTTCCTCCTTTTAATCGATTAGCTTACAAACTGAGTTTAATGTCTCCCCTAATGGGGAGAGTCAAGTATTTAATGCAGTGTCTTTTTCAACAGGGCTCACTTACAAGAATAGACGGCTAATAGTCATGTTAAACTGGGAAGTTTGGTCCGCTCGGAACCTGGTGACGATGGTACGATAGCAACGCCAGATGCCATCGATTGTCGATATTCAGTTTGGCACCTGTTCCAAGGGCGTTTAATACGCTATCGCTCTGTTTTTGAAGTTTTTCATAACATCATTATGCTAACTAAAAAATCCCCTAGCGGGGTCTATTCAGCTATCTCTCCCTGGACAGGCAAAAGCAGCCCTATAGGGCTGCCTCTTCTGCTGTAATCATACTAATTGCTCGTATATTTTACCCAGTCATATTCGGCATACAGCGGATTTGCTCCATTATATGACCCTAACCAGCTATCTACTCCGGTACCATTCCATAAATTCATCATAATTTTGCCTGGCGTACTTGGAATATTCGTGGTTGCTGTATGTTTCAGAACACCGTCAACGTACCATTTAATATACCCTGGCTGCCAATCGAAAGCATAGGTATGGAAGCTCGTTGAAGCATCAAAGCCAAGATTGATAATTTTCTCGTGCCCACCGACTCCATTGGTATAATAGTTAAACTGTACTTTTGTCGTGTCCTTTCCTAAAAATTCGATATCTATTTCATCCCATTGCGTGCCATGGGAAGGTCCTGTATACGTGAAAAAGGATGAGACAATTCCCGTATTTTTAGCAGGCTTCATGCTGACCTCGTACAGGCCATATCCGTAATTGTTCGTTGATCGGTACTCCCCACAATCAAATTTGTTGTTCGCCGGACTCGTTAAACTCAGCTTGAGCTTTCCATCATTCGTAAAGTTAACATTGTTGGCACGCCAAGTGCAATTGAACATCTGCCCATTGGAGTACCCATCTGCCTTTTGCCAAGTACTTGAATTAAAATAACTTAATGGTTCCCAGAACACATTCCCCGCAAATGCGCTTACCGAAAAAAACAGAGAAATCACACCTGTGATCATCAGCGTAAACCAAGACTTCTTCTTCATCATACACCTCCAAGGACAATTTCAAATATGAATGAAAGTTGTGGAATGTGGTTTCCAGCAAACGTAATATGATCTGCCGAAAACCAAATAATAGAGCTTGCCTGGACATTTACCCGCTAATAGCGTTCTCTTGGAATAACAGGGCGGGTCCCTCGATTTTGCAAAAGCTCCAAAACACCTACTGTTTATATGAGCGATCATAATGAAAATTCAATAAAATCCACGTAGGCATCCCAAGTGCCGTCATCACTCGTCAAGGCGAGTTTGATCTCCTGATCTCCAGTAGCGTGAGTAATATTGGACAAGGTTTGTACAGTCGGCGTTTTGCCCGTGAAATTGAAGGAACCTACAGTTACTCCGCCAATAACCAAGTCCACCTTGGCAGTACCAGCATTGCTTGAAGCCCCCCGCACTGAGATATTATGCGTAGAGTTGGCAAAATACTGTGAATATGATACATAGTCAGCATTGGCATACAAAGCGACCCCGTCGAACGGTGCACTGATCTTGCCTGCATAAGTGCCGCCAATCTTCATATTCTCGGCTTCAACCTTGGTTATCGTATTCCCTCCCGTGTTGGGAGTGAACTGCCAGGCATCCAAATTCAACAGATTGCCGCTGCCTGACCCAGTAAACACCAGATAGATGTTGTGAACCCCCGTTGCATTATTGATCGTGGTCTCTACTTCTCTCCAGGTCTGCATACCTCCAGTTGAAGGTACTTTCAAGGAGCCGACTAGAGGACCTGTTTCACTGTCAAGCCGTACTTCAATGTTGCCACCGACATTAGTGGCCACATTAGCTTTGAATGTCTTCGCTCCAGCAGAGCCAAAATCAGCCTTCCCGACAGCGATCCAGTCCCCATTATGGATGTTGGTCACATTCAGATTGCTAATCGGGCCGCCACTGGCTTGTGTGGGTTCGGTCGTAACGCCTGCTTGCCAGGCAATGGTCTCCGCTTCAACTCTGGTATATGGGTTCATATTGGATAGCTGAGCGATTCCTGTCATATTCCCTTGCACCTCAGAGATGCTTCCGTCCTCCTTGTGCACCAGCTTATTAATATGCGGAGAGCGATAGCCTTTTCCAGCTCCAATTTGAGCCTTGCTGACCGTTTGGGCATGGTATACGACATACCATTCATTCTTAAAATTAAATACAGCATGGTGGTTGTTGCCTCCAACGCCGAAGAACGTATACGGATTTTTTAGGAAATGACCTTTATAAGTGAAGGGACCCATCGGGTTGTCGCTAACCATATAACCGATTTCACCTGCAGGGTACTGTTGAGGGTGTGTTCCGGCAAAGTTGATACAGTACGAATAGTAGTATTTGCCGTTATATTTATGAATACCGGAATCTTCAAACAGGTAAGGAGCGTCTATAGTGGTGGCGCTTCCAATAACGCTGGTCATATCTGCGCCTAATTTGATGACTCTGGCGGTTTTAGGATTTGCAATGGAAGCCGGATCCGACTCATTAGGAATTCCGCCACCGCTATACAGGTATCCCGTGCCATCATCATCTACCAGTACAGCCGGGTCAAAAAGCCAAGTCACGCCAGCCATCCCAGGTGTACTATGTGTCACAAGCGCTTTGCCAAGGGGATCTGTCCAAGGTCCGATAGGCGTGTCTGCTGTTAGGACACCAATACCTGCTCCCCCATTGGCAAAATATAAAAAGAACTTGTCTCTGCCATTTATTTTTTTATGCGCAACTGCTGGAGCCCAAGAGTTAGAGGCCCATTTGGCAATGCCTCTTCCACTGTTTTTGTTGTTGGCACCTGCGACTGGTATCGTTCCGTGATCCGTCCAGTTCACCATGTCTGTAGAGGATATGACCTGGATACGATCCAGCGCACTGAAGTCGTTTTCTTTAATCGATCCATCCTTGTTATACACGTACGTATCACTTGACATGAAAATATACACTCTTCCATCATACACCAATGAATAGGGATCAGCTCCCAATTTATGATCCATTAGAGGATTGGAATTTCCAGGTATCTTTGCCAGTGGTCGATTGGCAGCATCTACATTTAGCATGGGAAAGACGCTGAGCAATAAAGCGAAGGAAAGAAATAAAACTAGACATTTTCTAATCATAACATAACCTCCGTTTTTTATATGGTCTAAAGCTGAGCTATCCGTAAATTTATCAAACTTAAGAATATGCTCAGACCTTTACCCGCAAGGAGAACTGACATAAAGAGTGGTAAGGGATAGAAATAATTTGAAACCGCTTACAAATCATTGTTTGGAAACGCCCTACAAGAGAAGTCAATACTTACTTATCTCTGTCCTTATGCTGTGAACTTCAGTATTAATTGAATAAAGTATAGAATATAAAATATTAAGTACTAATATGTAATTCGATTCATAATAATGGATTTATTTGGAATGATCATACCATACTCTATCAAATATAACAATATCATTCTAATTTAAAAGAGCACACCAAAAGGGATGTAACCTACCGATTTGCTCTGTGAAATACTGACGTTTTTCCGTAACCGTTTAAGTATAATATTTGCCCTGAATGGGTTGAGTTTGATTGTAGGCGAGCAAATTAAAGGCAGACTGTCTGTTAGGGCTATTGAGCAAAAGCCACCCGCTAAATACATCACAATCTAGGCTTGGCCCACCGAAAGTTGAGTTAGGTTATTTCTAAAATCGGGCGATCTCCTCTGTTGGACAGCGTCGATTTACAACCTTGATTAAGGCTAAAGTTGAGGACCGAGCCATGCTGGAGCATAACTCCTTTTGGATTTCCGGTTGATCCAGAAGTATAGATGACGTAGGCCAAATGCTCTGGGCGAGCAATCGCCTGCAGGTTGCTGCTTTCTCCCTGATACAATGCTGCATCCTCAAGAAATATAGCATTGGCATGGCAAGGGTGCTCTTCTGCCAGATCACGACTGGTCAGAAGCACTGCCGCTTTGCTGTCTTCCATCATGTATTCAATACGAGATGACGGAAATTCGGGATCAATCGGCACATAAGCTCCGCCTGCTTTTAGAACGGCCAGCAGACCTACAATCATTTCCACTGAGCGTTGTACCATCAGGCCAACCAGCTTGTCAGGTCCTACTCCCTGTACTTGAAGGATTCGTGCCAATGAATTCGATCGTTCATTCAGTTCCCGATAAGTTAGACTCTGATTTCCAAATACAACCGCTGTCTGATCCGGCGAACGTTCTGCCTGTTCCTCGAATAGCTCATGAATACCCACATCGTGTGGAAAGGGGACAGCTGTCGCATTAAATACATCCATAATTTGTGTCCGCTCTTCGTCACTCATCAGTGACAACTCCTGAATCCGCTTCTGTGGCCCTTTCACCATATGCTCTACCACACTCACGAATTGGCGAATAATTCGGGCGATCTCCTGCTCGCTGAACAGCTCAGTCCGATAATCCAGTTGCAATACAAGTTTATCGTCATCCAGCATGTCTATCATGGCAATATCGAAGTCGCTCACCGTATCTCCGCAGAAATCAGTATGTACCTGCTGAATGGCTTCATCAAAACGAGAGAAGCTCAGCGTACGGTACTGAATGGTAACGCCAAACAAGCGGCCAATATCCGTGCCGCTTTGCTGTTCACGCAAATCCTGCATGATTTTGTTATACGGATAACGCTGATGCCGCAAAATGGACGCCTGCTCCTTGCCAACACCGTGTAGAAAAGTGAGCAACTCGGATTCCGGCTCAACTTGCAGACGTGTAGCCACAGTGCTGACGAACATGCCCATTGTATTTTTTTCCTTCTTTAACGTGCGGTTAGCATACAATGTACCAACGGTTAAATCTTGTTCACCTGTCGTTTTATGTAAAAAAATATACAATGCGGCCAGGAAAAATGTAAAAATACTGATGTTATGCGCCTCGCAAAAAGCCGTGACACCACGATATAATTCGTGCTCCAGTGTATAAACCTCTCGGTGTGCAGCCGTGCTTATCGTGAGCGGATTGTAAGACTTTAAACCTGTAACCTCCGGCAAGTCGGCAAATTTCTCCGTCCAGTACACCTTGTCCTTTTGGTAGCGTTCTGATTGCTCATAGCTTTGCTCCGTCTGAATAAAATCGAGATATGAGTTCGCTGGGACCGGCGTATCTGAACCTGTACCATGTACAATATTCATATAGTTCCCCGTAATTTCATTAATGGCCTGCTCCATGGTAACGCCGTCAGAAATAATATGATGCATCTTGAAACTAAACCAGGTGTCTTCTGCCCCCAGCTGCAAAATAACAAATCGATACAACTGCGAATCCAGTAAGGGGAACGGCTGGGCATTATGATGACTCACCCATAGCTCAGCTTCCTCTGGAGTAACCTGAAGGGTTTCTATGCTTTGAGCAGCAAACGGCTCAACATATTGATAGGGAATGCCGTCCCGAACCGTGATTTTGATACGAAAAGAATCGTTTTGTGCAACCACCCGGTTCATTGCCTCCTGCAATGCATCTATGCGAACCGTTCCCTTGATTTTAACAGTGGTAATAATCGTAGATGTGTTGCGATTGGGATACACAAGCTCCGTGTACCAAATACGTTGCTGTGGCTGGCTTAATGTAAACAATTGAACATTGTGCTGAGTCATACGTATCTCTCCTCGCAAAATAGATATGGGTAAAAGTAACTCTGCTTAAATGACCTCCCTTGGCAAGGAACGGTCATGCGAGCCTTTTCTCCGGTATTAAATTGCCAATAGAAGTCAGTAAAAAGCGACCACTCCTGATATACCATTAAGATCTGAGTGTGCATATTTGTTGTAGCAGTTTGATAATTATGCTTTTGCCGCCACGGCACGCGACGACAATCGTTACCGTTTCTCCTTCTCCTATCAGGAAGCTGGTACCCTTCAGCCCCCGGAGCTTCGAGAAGCTGGTTTTGATCAAAACAAGTACATCTTCTTTTCTTCGCTCACACTTTCGCAGTGCAAGCTTTTTTAGTCGGGCAGACATGGTGAAAAAACTCTGACTCTGGATGTATGAATATGTGCATGGAATGGGAACATTTTTGAATTATGCTGTGAGTGCATCTTGGTGGTGGGTTGTAGAACGGTTGCCGCAATGTTAACAACGTAGTGTGTCGTGATGTGTGCTGTCTAAATCTTGGCTTGAGGGTATTGATGCTATGAGACACATGAGCTACTGCACCGTGGTTAGGAGCGTAATTCTAGGTTGAAGGGGGCAAAAACTCACGATTGCGCTTATGACTTCCTGATTTTGTACATGGATAAAAAAGCGACGGTCATCGAAAGAGCTAGCGAAGTTTCCACGCTGCTAGGAAACGTTTCGCACTCCTCAAAATCTGTGCACAAACGGGCATAATCATTTGAACTAACCGTGCATTTTACAGTACTTCTTCAGGTGTTTTCTGCATCAAATGAAGCTCTTCGGTGAAAGGTTAATCTGAATAAATAGGATTTGTCTTTGGAATACGGAAGATATGGGACAGATTTACCGGAATGATGCTATGGACAGATAATCTTGCAGTCTTGTTTATACAACTGCCATGATTTTTGGATACAGTCAGTGCTCCCTACAGTGTCTACAAAAGAAAACAGCTTATGTACTTATGAAGCCATTTTAGGCAATGCTCTCATGTCCGGTGAAACAAAATAACTGGGTCTTCTCAGTCAGATTGGATCACGATTTTCAAAAGCCAAGACACGACCGAGTCGCCATAAAAATTTCTAACACCCTCTTTCTGTCCATAATATAGCAGTAAATCCTTATATATCTTCTTTACTCCCAATACTTTCTAGCTATTTTAAATATACAAACTTTAAAACCGATTAACATGGGACATAAGTTCCAAATTGATAGATTTCATAAAATTAATAAACAGCCCATATTATTCTATTATATTTATATCTTTAAATGCAAGAATTGCACTTTTTTATTAAATTGAATACTAAGCATGACAAGTTAATGTGATTTAGAACAAAATTTTTGATTTTATAACCGATAAAATAAAAATGATGTATGCTTGCATGAAACTCCAAACCCCTTGCACCAAAACAAATTTTACATTACATATCATTAACACAAATGTAACAAACCGTTCCCGACACCATCCGACAATTTTCAACTTTTTCAGCGATTATCTTTAACTACCTAAATCATGGTATTTATTTACTCAAGCTGAATTAATTCAAAATTAATAACTCTTCACTTTTTAAATAGATAGTGATTTTTTTAGCTCTTTTGAACTATTTTCCAAGCGGAATTTTCTTTAAATTTTCTCTTGAAATTTCTATTTAAATTAAATATTCTCTCATTTCAGCTATAAATTTTATTTTTTTATTAATAGAAACGTTTTGATTTTTCATTAAAAGTTTAGATTTTTAGAGAATTTATAACTTTTGGACCATTACTTTTGTAAAATGTATTGACCCGAAAACACAAAATAGCAAGTCTCCATGTGGCAGGAAGACTTGCTATTTTTTTAAGTTTTGGCGACTTGACCTTAAATAATGGAGTGAATATTGACACAGTGGAAGTACCGAACATATTTGTCGTGTGATGGATACTTTGTACAAATCGAATCGTTTTTGTGCCAAGCTTGTAATGAAACTACCCCCAAGGCAATTTGTATTCGTGCAGCTCCCGATCCCATTCCCATGTTGATTTATCGCTTCCTAAGCGGCTAACGCAATTTGGTCCAGAATTCCCCACAATAACATTTTTGATTGCTCACAATGATCTATACCTTCTCTGATCAAGGAAGTGGTTTGAATAAACGGTGCATCCCAAAGCTCATGCGACCAATTTGCAAGCATTTGCTGGATACAATCAGTGGTAGATTCCAAATGAAACTGCAAACCTAGAACATGTTCTCCATACGCAAAGGCTTGATTCTCACAAGCTTCGGAGTAAATGAGATGCTGGGCCCCATCAGGCAACGTGAACGTATCTCCATGCCAAGCGAATGAAGTGAATTTTTCGGGAATTTTAGCTAACCATGCATGGTATTCTTGCGTCCTATGGAAGCCATGCCAGCCAATTTCCTTTTCGCGGTTTGGAAATACGGATCCTCCTAAAACCTCCGATATCATCTGAGCCCCTAAACAAATTCCTAGTACTTTTTTCTTCATTTCGATTGCAATTTTTACAAACGCCTTCTCCTCAATAAGCCATGGATGTTCTTTTTCTTGGTAAACACTCATGGGTCCGCCCAAAATCACAAGGAGATCTAATGTTTTAAGCCACTTCTTATCAATACCTTGGGCAGGATCCTGCACGATTAGTTCGTGACCTGCATGTTTGGACCACGAAGCGATTACGGATGGATCGTCAAATGAAAAGTGACGAAATACAACAATCTTCATATACACTCACCCCTCTTGTTGAATAATCATATATTATCTCACTTTTCAGTATTAACAATATGATTATCCCGAATAATGGGATGATAACAAAAAATATAACTATTCCCCATCACTTCCCTGAATAACGAAACAGGAATTGATAAGGCAGATGATGTGCAATGAATAGGTGTTTCTAAGCAAGCCAAACTACCTAACACGTCCTCGATAGCCAAGCTCGTTGGATATGAGGTTAGCATACTTTTTCACCATGTTTGAATACTTTTCGATGTTAACTTCCCCAAATCTTATCGAAGGTCCAGCAACATTCAAGGAACCGATTACGGTGTTCTCGTATGAGAAGATAGGAGCGCCGATTCCTGTGGTTCCCTCCGTTGCCTCGCTTATTGAAATAGCATATCCATTCTGTTTAATCGTCAAAAGTTCTTGTTCGACATCTTTTCGTAAAAATGCTTTTAAAGAAGTAGCCTCACTCCATTCGAAGGAATCCATGATTGTTTTTTGCAGCATTGGGTTCAGGAAAGCCAGAATAACTCGATTAGAGGCTCCTATAAACAATGGCAAACGCAGCCCAATGGGTTCTGATATTTTCAAGACTTGTGGTGAGTCGACAGAATCAATGTAAATTCCTTCTGCATTTTCTCGAACCGATAAATATACAGTCTCCTTTGTTTGTTTCGATATCTCCTCCATAAAAGGTCTTGCGATGGTACGCAACATTAAACTGTCCCACATTAAAAAACCGTACTTCATAATGGACAGACCAAGCTTGTAACGTTTCGTCTTTGTATTTTGGGCCACAAAGCCATGTTCCGCTAATGAGGTAAGCAAGCGATGCACGCTCTGCACCGGCATATTTAACGCTTTGCTTATTTCCGTCACACTCATATCTTTCTCAGTGCCTTGCGGAAGCAGCAAATCCAAAATTTGAACAGCCTTAGAAATTACACCAGACAATCTGTTTTCACTCCTCAACTCCAATTTGGACTCATTATACCAAAAAGGTTAGAGAGGATAACATTACAATTGCGATATCTTACAACTGAGTAGTTTATAAAAAAACGTGTCTGGGTCGCCCTTTGAAGGGGTCATCCAAACACGTTTCATTTTTACCCTGATATGATATTGATGATTCCTATCGTGTTTCCCTAAAATTGTACTTTTCAGGATACATGTTCAAACTGGCTGTTGTATAAATCGGCATAGAATCCGTTTTTACCTAGCAATTCCTCATGATTACCCGTTTCAATAATGTTACCGTCCTTCATAACCAGAATCAGATCGGCGTTCTTAATCGTTGAGAGACGGTGGGCAATCACAAAGGAGGTTTTCCCAACAGTAAGTCGGTCCATCGCTTGTTGAATCAGTAACTCCGTACGCGTATCGACCGAACTTGTGGCCTCGTCCAGAATGAGCATGGGCGCATCTTCAATCATGGCTCTTGCAATGGTAATCAATTGCTTTTGACCGGCAGAGAGATTAGCTTTGTCGTCTAGCACTGTATCATAACCCTGCGGTAAAGTTTTAAGGAAGCTATGCAGACCCACTGCTCTACATGCGGCTTCTACCTGTTCATCGGTAACATGCTCTTTGGAAAAGACGATATTCTCACGAATCGTTCCTTCAAACAGCCATGTATCCTGCAGTACCATGCAGAATAATTTATGAACATTCTCACGTGTTAATTGGCTGATCGGAGTTCCATCAATATAAATTTCCCCTCCGTTCAGCTCATAGAACCGCATGAGCAAATTCACGAGCGTCGTCTTACCGGCACCTGTAGGGCCAACAATGGCAATTTTCTGACCAGCTTCAGCTTTCATAGAGAAATCTTTGATAATCATATGGTCTTCATTATAACCGAAACGGACATGCTTAAATTCGACATCCCCTTTGGCGTTATCCAGCTTCATGGTCTTGTCGCTCTCATCCACCAATTCTTCTTCACCCAGAAATTCGAATACACGTTCACTAGCAGCTGCCGCCGATTGCAAATTGGTTGCAGCCTGCGCCAACTGTGACAAAGGCTGTGTAAACAGACGAATATACACCATAAAGGCCACGATAGTTCCGATCGTTATAACATGTTGGTTCACCAGCAAAGCGCCCACGATACAGACCGCAACATAACCGAAATTCCCGATGAACATCATAACCGGCATCATCAGGCCAGACATGAACTGGGATTTCCATGCATTTGTATACAAGCGGCCATTAATGCCATGAAACACTTCTTTGGCTGCTTTTTCTCCGTTATATACCTTGACTACGTTATGCCCAGCATAGGTTTCTTCGATATGACCGTTGATCTGGCCAAGCTCTGCTTGCTGTGCTACAAAATATTTCTGTGAATGCTTCATAATTACGGTCATCAGTGAAAAACCGATCAGCGTAGCTACAATCCCAGTAATGGTCATGATCCAGTTCGTATATAGCATCATAATCAATGCACCCACAAAGGTTGCCAGTGCGCTGACAAGCGTGCCGAGACTGTTGTTTAACGTTTGTCCAATCGTATCGACATCATTGGTCACACGGCTAAGCACATTACCATAGCTCGTAGCATCAAAATACTTCAAAGGCATATGATTGATTTTTCGGGACAGCTCTGTCCGCATCTTCTTTGTAAGACGCTGTGACACGGTTACCGTAATGAATCCTTGGAAATAATTAAAGATAAGGCCGAGACCATACAAAACTACCAATACAAGAACAATCTTCTGAACAGCATTCACATCAATCCCTGTTACGATTCCTTCCTGGATCAGGTTGGCAATATCGCTGAGCTTATCTGGACCAATCACGTTGAAGACGGAACCGGCCAGCGCCAGCACCATTGAGAGTATGATCATAGGCATATAGGCCTTGATGTAGGATAAGAGCTGGCGAATGTTCTTTTTAAAATCATTCGCTTTTTTACCAGTTCCCATCCCTTCCGTAGGACCTCTACCTATGGGACCTCGCTGTTTCATTTCGATGTGCTTACTGCCGACGGTGTGTTCATTCTTGTCCATGTACGAGTTCCTCCTTCGAAAGCTGCGAATAAGCGATCTCCTGATAGGTGCTGCAATTCGCCATCAGCTCTTTGTGTGTGCCGTTCCCTACAATCTCGCCCTGGTCCAGAACGATAATCCGGTCAGCGTCCTTAATGGTGCCTATGCGCTGAGCAACAATGAGTGTCGTAGCATGGCCGGTTTCTTGTTTAAGCGCCGAGCGCAGAATCCGGTCTGTTCTGTAGTCCAATGCCGAGAAGGAATCATCGAAGATATAAATCTCCGGCTGACGGTAGATGGCACGCGCAATGGACAGACGCTGCTTTTGACCACCGGACACGTTCGCTCCACCTTGTGAAATCCGTCCTTGATACTGACCGTCCATTTTTTCGACAAACTCCGTGCCTTGGGCAATCTCCACGGCTGTTTTGACGAGTTTCTCCGAAGCTTCTGCTCTTCCGTTATCGCCATACGAAACATTGGATGCCACTGTACCGCTGAAAAGTACGGCTCTCTGTGGGAGATACCCGATTTTGTTATGGAGTGTCTGCTGCTTATAGTTTCTGACATTCACGCCATCCACGAGCACCTCTCCCTCAGTCACATCGTAGAAACGAGAAATCATATTGATTACGCTGGTTTTACCGCTGCCTGTTGCGCCAATAAAGGCAACCGTCTCGCCTTGTTTTGCCGTAAAGCTAATGTTGCGAAGCACAGGCTCCTCCGCATCCGGATATTTAAAGCTGACATTACGGAATTCCACCTGACCCATAACGCCCTCTTCTCCAGCTGTCTCATGCCCGTCAATGATGCGGGATTCGGTATTCAATACCTCCATAATCCGTTTGGCAGAAATCGAAGCTCGAGGCATCAGGAAGAATATCATACTTACCATCATAAAGGCCATGACCACCTGCACCGCATAAGATGAGAATACGACCATATTAGAGAATAGCGAAATGCGGTCCGGCACGGCCGTTCCGTTAATCAGGTAAGCGCCAATCCAATAAATCGAGACACTCAGACCCGACATAATAAAGGTCATGCCCGGACCAACCATTGTCATTAACCGGTTCGCAAACAGGTTTGTATTCATCAATTCGGTATTGGCCTGCCCAAACTTCTCCTCCTGATACTGATCTGCATTATAAGCGCGCACTACGCGAAGCCCCGTCAGATGCTCACGTGTTACCCTGTTCAGATTATCAGTGAGACGTTGGATTTTTTGGAAACTGGGGAGAGCAAAAATAACAATGACACTCAGCATCAGGATCAGGACAGCCACAGCCACTCCTGTAGAGGCAGTCCACTGCCAGTTTTTATCTGCGATCTTTGCAATGGCCCACACGGCCAGAATCGGCGCCTTGATGATCACCTGCAACCCCAGCGCAACCACCGTTTGAATTTGGGTAACATCGTTCGTGGAGCGGGTAATAAGGCTGGCTGTTGAAAAGCTGTTCATCTCTTCCATCGAAAAAGATAAGGCCTTGTCAAAGACCATCGCACGCAGGCGCATGGCCAGTCCTGCCGCGACCTTTGCCGCAAAAAAGCCGACAATAATAGATGCAATCATACTGCCGACAGCACATAACAGCATATAAATACCGGGAATCAGCAGGTCCGACATCGGCGTTCCTGCAGTTTGCAGCTTGGTTGTAATTTCGGCCATATAATCAGGCAGCTTCAAATCCAGCCACACCTGCACAACGATGAAGGCCAAGCTGCAAAGCACGAACATCCATTCATTTTTCTTGAGATATTTGAATATCTTCAGCATTCTGTTGTTCTCCTTTATCTGAAAATCTTAGGTGTTTGGTGCAATTAACGTATCCTGCATACGTCCTCTACATAGGAATTTAGCTTTTAGAGACAATAAGCTTGATGAGTCGAATAAACTCTTTGGCATCCTGTTCGTCCAGCTTTCGAAGAATTTTCTCGCTCCATGCGACTCCTTCGTTATACCTGTCCATCATAAATTGCTTGCCTGAATCCGTAATGAATACAATCACCTTACGTTTGTCGTTAGCATCCGTACGGCGTACAACCAACCCTTTCTTCTCCAAACTTTTCAGCGCCGTTGCTATCCGTCCCGTACTGACGGACAAGTATTCGCTCAAATGGCCCGAAGTAACCCCGTCCTGATGACTCAAAGCAATGAGAATTCCCATTTCACCACGAGAGAAATGCACTCGTTCCTCTAATGCCGGTTTGCGCGATTTGACGATACACTCGAATAGTTCGGTTGCCGATGCTTTATAGTCCATTGGCCGTACCACCTTCTGTATTTATCTTATACTGTAAGATAATAATGACATCTGGATATAAAGTCAATTCGGAAAAATATGGAATGGTTGGAGAAAGATAAATTATTCACAATTGCTACAAATAAAAAAAGCTGCGATTTTCGCAGCAATAATGTGTTAATGATAGTTTCTCTTATTTATTATCAACTGTTCCTCATGGTGAGAAATCTTTGGACAAAAATACTGGCTTCATCAATGGTTTGTTTTACAGTAGAAGCAGCAGGTTGGTCGTTAGCTAACCGAAGACCCTGGCCCGCCCAAAGTGACATATACTCGGGGCTGTTCGCTTTTGCAGCCGCCTGACGAATGTCCCGGGTCATCGCGTTTTGAATAGGGTAAGCAGGAATTGTTCTCTTTCAATTATAGAAAAACTGGCGCCCAACGGAATATCGACACCAGTTTTTGACCGTACATCTTTTCCAATATTGTGGCTTGACTAAGAAATGCTGAATGAGATTCAACTGAATGAATAAACAAATGTTAGAATGATGCTTTTAGGCAAATTATTGATCAGTGCTATTCAATAGATTCAAGCTTCCATTGTTGATTATAATTGGATGTATACCGCCATTGCTGGATAGGAACTCCCTCTGCAGTGGATAGGCCTGTGACATCAGCTGGCTTATTGGAAATGACAGGAGTGATGCGATAGTAACCATCTCCTGTAGAGATAAAAGCAAATTTTTGTTGATCTTGGTCAGTACTAGCAGCCAGTTGGAATTTAGCGCCATGATCCAGAGAGCCATTTGTTACCTCGAGTGAACGTCCACTCTGCACATTCTTGATACTGTATTGACCGCCACCTAGATGCGTAACACTCCATTGCTGATTTTCTTTACCTGCATAGGTTGATTTAATTACATTTGCACCTTCTATCGTATTATCGGCTTCCATGACCTTGCCGTCCAAACGCACGATGAAACGATAAATACCATTAGAAACATTTCCATCAGGAATGCTTGCTTTATCTCCGCTGCCAGCTGGCCGGGTATAGAGAAGAGTTCCGAAACCAAGTTGGTCAAACGTTGATGGATATTTCAAATTCGGACCACCTTCGGTACTTTCCAGAGCCATTCGGGCAGCAATATTGGGTGCAGACAGACCTTTTCGATTGACATAGTGGTTATAGATCATTGCCCAGATGGGCCGCATTTCATTGCGACTGGCAGGCGATATTCCGGATTGACTATTTATCGCGCCGTTTCTACCTGATCCCCATTCATAAGTTGTAAATGGCACATCCTCGCCATTGTTGTACTTGGCAACATATTCAGCAGCACGCAGAAAACGATTGTCCGCCCATCCATAAAGGTCATCTCCCTGATTCCACGCCATTTCAGCAATTGTGGCCATTAAACCAATACCTAATTGAGTATGCGCTTGGTCCCTTCCAGACTCTTGCCATTGGGCAAGACCATCAGGATGAAGGAATGGAATCGCATTATAAATGGACCCATTTCCTGCACCATTTTTAAAATATTCAACACCGATATCATAAATATCCCGGCGGTCACAGAATATTCCGATTGCAATGGTGGCAGCCATATTGCTTAGATCCCAGTTCGCCCAGTAATTCTGTATATATGAATCATTATGACTATTGCCATATTCATTGCCAATAAGGAATCTCTCGTTCAATGGTTTGTAAAATACGGTAAGAAGCATGTTCTGCATTTGTTCCACATTAAACCCCGGATAATCTCTCATAAGTTCTGCTGCATTAGCCAACTCATATCCATAAATTCCCGCCGCTAAGTAGCGATCAGCATTGCCGGAGATCGTTTTAAGATTAGAGGACCAGGCATTCAAAATATCACGAGCTGTATCTCCATTTGCGGTGTCCCCTGTAATTTTCCAACGAAGTGCATTCTGATAAGCACGAGCTATATCATTGTAAAACACAGCTACATTTTGCCCACTTCCTCCCCGGATAATGGTAGAAGTAGCGCGTGGTTTCCATCCAGCCTGTGATAGTGGACTGGACAGCAATTGATTCCAACCATCCAAATAGGGTTGTCTGCCTTCATGAATCATTTGCTTCATTCGGTCAAAATCTTCTTTCGTATGTAATAGGCCAGGATGAGCAAATCCAGTGGATGCTGCAGCTTTCGGCAATGTTTTCTCAGTGAATCCAAATGCACTTATTACTAGGCAAAAAATAATTGATACTAATAGTGTTCTTTTCAACAATTTACATTCTCCTTATATTAGTGTATTTAAAATAAATCCTCTGCTATTTTTTTCGATCCCTCCTTTATGAATTCTCCTTTGAGTTGGTATATATACCTGTTTTTTCTGCGCTATTATGTTTATCGGTACTTCGATGTTTGATAATAGTAATATCTTAAAAAATAGTTCTTTTGAACTGTTAGCTGAAGGATTTGAAAGGCAAAAGGTTGTTAACTCAAAAAAGCCGCCAATTAGGCGACTTCTTAAATGGTACATGCTCATCAATTTTCTTCATTTTTATTTCCAGTTTCATTGTGGTTATTTCGAAGACTAGGGTTGAGGGCAACTTTGTGAAGACGGTAACCAATTGTACTGGTTGTTCATAACCCTCACAAGGATAGAGACTATCAGATGCTTAATGAATGAAAAAAACGATTTAGATGCTCGGCAAACAATTTAGGATAAGGGATTAGTTCTAACATCTCTACGAATGATCCTGGCCACCTATGAGTCAGCAACAGTGGTCGCTCGGATGTCCCTTCACCTCGAACGTGCACAAAGTGTATGTCGAAGCCGTTCACCTGTTCAATAAACTGTGGGAAACGGTTTAGCCATGCTTCCCTGTTCACGCCAAGAGATTGGCGGGGAGCTTTTCACTTACGAGAGAAGGCATCTGAAGCTCAGCCCATTAGGGAGTGAATTAATACCTCTAGCAGAAGATCTACTGGCTACTCATGACCAGATTAGAAATATACGAAGCAACCAGGAGGTTAAAAGCGTTGTAAGGGTGGCTGCACCAGAGTCTTTAACGATTTCTAGATTAAGTCCGATTATTAGGGAGTTCTCTTTAAAATATCCTCATGTCAAATTCATCCTTACCAACGGTACATGTGAACAAAACCAGGTTGACTTAATTAGTGGACGTGTAGATGTGGCTTTGATGGTCTACCCGGAAATACATCCGGAAAAATGCATTCATTATTCTTTGGTCAAGGAGAACATTGTCCTGGTGTGCAACAATGACGGTCCATACCATTTTGATGAATACAAGCGAGAGAACACCAACCATTGTTTTATTACGAATGAAGAAGGCATTTTAGATAAAGACCAAGAACGCTCAATACCTGACTACGGGTATGTATTGGTGGAGATAATAGCATTAGCTTCCCTATTTCAGAACTGTAGTAATTTCAGTTCCACACCAAGGAGACTTAAGAACCATGAAAATTGTAATTTTATATTTCATCTTGGCTTTGTTAGCATTGTCGATGACCATCTTAATCGATTTACTGTCAGGAATGAGCCTATTTGAAGCATTTCACTCTATCCGGGCGGCCTTCGCCAACACAGCCATACCAGAGGTAATTGTCATGGTGTTTTTTCTATTTCTTCCTTTTGTTAATGTCATTACAGCAGCTGTACGGAAAAGGAGTCTGAGGAAATAACTAAGCTCAACGCTTATCGCTTATCGCAATAGCCCTAATCTTTTGCGTACCCGGTGGACAACGAACAACAGAATGGGAATGGCCGTGAATAGAACAGACAGGATATAGCGCAAAAAGAATGCTCCCTCTTCCAAATGCCTTGGATAATTCTCCGCACTGATCAGCGAACCAAACAGAACAACAACACCAACAGGAATGGCCAGTCTTCGGGTATCTTGTACTTTGAATAAGTCCGCAGTCACAGCTATGACGGCGTAACAATAGAGGGTCATTTTAAAGAATACTCCTATAATTAAAGTTAAAATAACAAGAGCATCCAACCGTTGGATAAAATTTGCCAGGTTAACCAGTGTTATCGTAGTGTACATGGGAAAGGTACTTCTCTCATATATATTTTTTCCAAGTACTGAAATTTCGATAGCATGTGTAGAACAAAGCAGGATGCCGCTTAAAACGATAGCCGCAATCCCTGTTTTTCGGGACTGACAAGATTTTTGCAGATGAGGGAAAATTGTAGTCATGCAGATCAGCTCGCCAAAAGGGAAAGTTAAAATATTGGGAAAAGCCGACCTAAGAGCCTGCTTCCAATCCACAGCATGCAGCGGAAACAGATTTTTAAAATCAACCAGCCCCGTAGCAATCACGACAAAAAAACATATGAAACCCATGAAAAAAATAACTATCAGATAAATTTCTGACGTTCTAAAAAACACTTCAACCCCCTTATTCAGAATATATATGACAGCAGTGACCATAATGGCATTGATTATGAATACCGGCGTTTGGTCATAGGAAGCAGCGATCAGCAGGTCACCGGATTCGCGCAAGATTCTGGACCCATTAAACACTAAAACAGGAATGTACAGAAAACTCAATGGCCACCCAATAGTTTTACCCAGGATTTTTTGGGTATATCCGCTGATGATCAGATTAGGATATTGACAGTACAAATCATGAAATATCAGATACAAAAGCACTCCCCCAGGCAAAGCTAGAAGGATCGATAACCATATAGTATGTCCAGTTTCAAGCCCGATGGGAATCACAATGGCCGTTCCTAATTCAAATAAAATAATCATGGCAAACAATTGATTTGTACCAATAACTTCTTTTTTCATCACTTCTGCTCCGCTTCCTTTTAGTTAAATTGATCCTTATTCATGTACGGCTTTAACCTCATTCCTGTCCCTCGGATATAAGCCTCTACACGAATGTCCAGCTTGCCTTGGGCAAACAAGGAGTCCCACTGCTCTTTTACTGCTTCCCACTCCTTCGGACGGAGACGTTTCAGTTCATTGCCAAAACCAAAAATGTCACTTTTTAACCGCTGAGCTGCTTGTATGGACTGGATTACTTCTTCTTTCGTATGCTCGGCCAATTGCTCTTCCAACTTCATGATCTCATCCGCACTACTGAAGTCTACAAATCCCCGTGTTTCGTTCACTTTTCCTTCCTCTTGAATGTGAACATGAAAAACGGGTATCCCCCCTGAAGCTCTACGTTTATATCCGTTTTGGAATAATTTATATGGACTGCGACCGATGCTTCCATATTTTCTGTATCAATGTTGACTATGGTTTGATCTATCTTGTTCTGAACCCATAAGGTACCCTTGGCCTCGGAGCCTTCCAGCCACGCTGTTAGTTTCCCTTTTTTGAACACTCCAAGCCCATTTATTGAGAGAATAGCCTTCACTTCCGTCTGTTCCAAACTTGCTTTCTTCTTGCCTTCTTCCCTGTCTCCGATAATTCGGATGCCACTAATAGCCACTTCTCCTTCCCCAGTGATTTCATTAATTAATTCAAAAATATTGATATTCTTGTTTTCTCCCCATATTTTCGCCGTGTTTTTAGCTTTCTTGACCATGCCTATCGCAGGCAGACTCTCTATAGGTAGCAGGATTTTCAGAACAGCATTAGCATCAACACCTCTTGAAACCAGAACAGTAGAGTTCAACCTAAGCTCGTGAGACCTTTCAAACACATCAAAAATCTCATTTATTCCTCTTCTGGCGAACGCTTCCCCGATAACAACAAGCTGCGTGTGGGCAAAAAACAACTGTCTTGCTGTCTTTTTCGATGTTTTGCGAAATGCGCCAAATAAAGTCCTGTCCGTCGTAGAATAGACCGTAGTGGTAGATTGTCCTGTATTTGCGCCCGTACTTGTGGCCGTCGACGAAGGATTCACAATTTGAAAAGTGACCTCATATTCCTCTTTATCTGGGGCTTTATCGATTCCAATGCCGGTTACGATCGCCAGTTCATTTAGTTCCCGTCTGTTCCAGCAACTTGTCAGCAGTATAATTATAAGAATACAAAGTATGATTCGCAGCAGCCCTTTATCCTTCATTCGGCTTGCCCCCCTCTTTACCTAATACGTTTATTGGGCTTTTTCTGACTGATTAAGCGCGGTCGGGTCTTCATGAATTGGAAGGGTAATCGGAAGAAGGCATCATGCTGATTCTGGGCTATAAACGGACCCATAGGAGACATATACGGAACCCCTAAGGAGCTTAGACTACACATATGCGCAATCATTATAAAGCTAAACACGCACACGCCGTAGAGCCCCATAAATGCCGCTATGAACATAATGACGAATCGAAGAATTCGCACCGAAAGAGCCATGTTGAACGCCGGGGTGGCAAGACTGGAAATACCCGTGAGAGAGACAGCGATGACTATGGCTGGAGTAACAATGCCTGCCTGCACCGCTGCCTGCCCAATTACCAACCCTCCGATAATCGATACTGTCTGTCCAATTGGGCTTGGCATTCGAACGCCAGCTTCACGGATAATCTCAAACGTCACTTCAAGCAGGAGTATCTCAATAAAAGTAGGGAAGGGTACATTTTCTCTCTGGGAGGCCAGATTAATCAACAGCGGGGTCGGGATCATTTCCTGATGAAAGTTCAGAGCTGCCACAAACAGACCGGGGCCTAACAAAGAAATCGCCAGACACATAAATCTCAATAACCGGATCAAGGATGAGATGTCATATCGCTGGTAGTAATCTTCAACTGCATGAAAAAACATAAAAAAGGTAGTAGGCGCAATTAGCACGAAGGGCGTTCCATCAACAAAAATGGCAATTCGCCCCTCCAGCAGATTACCTGCTACACTGTCCGGACGCTCGGTATTATAGAGTGTTGGAAAAGGTGAATATTTGTTTTCTTCAATTAGCTGCTCTATGTACCCTGATTCCAGAATGGAATCGATACGGATACCCTGTAACTTTTGCTTTAGGTTCTGTATGGTCGATTCTTTTGCGATGCCGTTTATGTACATGATAGCCACATCTGTTTGTGTAACAGCACCGATTTTCATCGTTTCAATCCATAGATTGACGTTTTTTATCCTCCGGCGGACCAGGGAGAGATTTGTCCCAATGGATTCCGTAAAACTTTCTTTGGAACCGCGGATGGCTACCTGGGTAGAAGCCTCTGTGACCGCTCTGACCTCGCCCCCGCTGGTGTTCCCGCTAATAGATTTGGCCATTCCATCCACTAGAATTATCGTATTTCCAGATAAAAGGGCTTCAAAAAGCTCCTTCCAGTCATTAAGTACTTTTTCTTCACCGATACTCAAGGCTTTGTCTTTCATAAATTGATAAATTCCGCTTACCGATTTGACTTCCGGACCTCCCCAGTTGGGAGTGTCAAAGGCCATAATGTGCGTAATAAACTCATCGACGATGTTTTTATCATTTAAACCGTTGAGATATACAGCAGCCACCTCTATATGTGAAGTTACCAGCTCAAATTTACGAATAATAATATCAGGGCTGTTTCCAAGCCGGGACCTGATTTCCTTCAAGTTGTTTGCTAAATTCATGGAGATCAAGGGGTCTTCATTACTGGGCATCATCTACACCTCCTGCCCATACTATTTGCTGTCCAAACCTGTTTTATGCAGTATATGGGAATTTTATTATCGGTAATCAGGCCGCTGCTAGATTTTTACTCCTGTATGCCAAAAAGATTACAGTATGTTCACCTTTAATACTCTGAAATATACTGAAAGAAAAAGAGAGTAGCTGAGAACAAAAATCAAAACTTGTATCGTTACCGTACTTCCTCACCCTCAACATTACAAAAATTGACATTTCGGATGAAAATAAGTAGTATAATTAGAAAGATTTATATAAAAAAAGGAACCCTTTCCTCATTCCCCTCTATTCAAATTCCTATTTCTATCTATCCTATTTTAAGGAGTGAAAATGCTATGCGCGCACGAATGGTAAAAGCGAATACAAGGAATGTAATCGGTAGCTATTGCAAATGGATCGCGGCTGGGATGATTGTAACTCTCACGGGATGCTCGCTTGCATCCGCCGCTCCTTCACCTTCACTCTCATCCCCAAGTAAAACTAGTGAATCTACCTCCTCCCTGGTTACATTTCAATTGCAAGAGGCTACGATTGCTCAGATGCAGGACGCGATGAAGTCAGGAGCACTGTCGAGTGTCGAGCTCACAGCCATGTACCTCAACCGGGTATACGCCTATGATTCTAGTGGCATTCGGCTGAATTCAATCCCTGTTCTAAATCCCAATGTGCTAAAAGAAGCTGCTCAGGCTGATCAGCTAAGGGCACAGGGGATTAATACCGGGCCTCTGCAAGGCATCCCCTACACAGTTAAAGACAGTTACAAGGTTAAAGGACTCACTGTTGCTTCTGGATCTCCGGCTTTTAAAAACCTGATGGCAAAAGATGATGCCTTTACTGTAGAGAAGATACGCAAATCCGGTGGAGTGCTAATTGGTAAAACCAACATGCCGCCAATGGCAGCAGGAGGAATGCAAAGAGGCGTTTATGGCCGTGCTGAAAGTCCGTACAATCCAAATTATTTGGCTGCAGCCTGGTACTCTGGCTCCTCTAACGGATCTGGCGTGTCAACAGCCGCCAACCTTGCTGCCTTTGGTATGGGGGAAGAAACAGTATCTTCTGGAAGATCACCAGCATCTAACAATGGTTTAATTGCCTACACGCCATCGCGGGGCTTAATCTCCATTCGGGGGAATTGGCCGCTTTTTCCTATACGGGATGTCGTGGTCCCACATACAAGAACTGTCGAGGACATGCTCCGCTTGCTTGACGTGATTGTTGTAGAGGATAAAATCACAAAAGGTGATTTCTGGCGAGAACAGAAAGCCGTTCGCCTCCCTTCTGTCAACAGTGTTCGTCCCAATTCCTATCTAGAGCTGCGAGATACTCAAGCTTTGAAAGGCAAACGAATCGGTGTTCCGAAAATCTATATCGGTAAGGACCATGAAACCACAACTCCGATTAAATTCAGACCTTCAATACAAGCATTATGGGAAAAAGCTGTAAAGGATTTAACAGCTCTTGGAGCTGAAGTTGTGGAAGTTGACTTCCCTTTGCAAGTGAACAGCGAGAAGGACCGACCAACAGCGAAAACACCTGAAGAACGTGGTTTGATGCCGGCAAAATGGAGTGAAAAGGAATTCGGGCTGCTTAATCCTTATGCAGCTGAGGAATTCCTTAAAAGTGTGGGCGATCCGAATTTCCCGTCATGGGCTAATATCGACCCTGCAACTGTCTTCCCGAATCCGCCCGGTTCGGTAGATGCCAAACGTGGCAGAGACCTTGGTCACTATGACGTATTCATTGAAACCATAAAGAAAGGCGTCACCCCTTTCGAACAAATTCCTCAGTTTCATGAAGGGTTGCGGGGGCTGGAAAATGTACGAAAGATAGATTTTGAAAATTGGATGAAGCAAAACAACCTTGATTTTATTGCTTTCCCGGCCAATTCGAATATTGGCAAGGCTGATTCTGATGTGAATGAAACGTCTTATGAGGAGGCTTGGGAGAATGGCAACTATTTCTCCAATACGAATTTCCTTCTACGCGAGTACGGGATCCCAAGTGTGTCTGTGAGTATGGGCGCAATGAAGGATACGGGTATGCCCGTCAATCTGACGATGGCAGGTGCCGCATATAGCGATAATGACCTGCTTCGATACGCTTATTCCTATGAGCAGGCAACCAAAAACCGTCCTATTGCAACACGCACGCCAGCGCTTGAGGATGAAACCTTTTCCTATAACCCGCAAACTGCTCTTCCACCCTCTAAACGCAAGGAAACAGGAGCCCCTGCACTTAAGTTGAATGCTTCGGTCAAAGACGATGTTCTCGCTTTGGAAGGTTCAGTCACAGATCAAAGCGAAATCGCGCAGCTCAAAGTTTATGTCAATGGCATGCGTGTCGCTATTACAGAAGATAAAGCTAATTGGTCAGCAGCGCTCCCAACTACTAAATTCAAGCAGGGAGGCGCCTCCCAAGCTGATACACTGCATATTCTCGTGCTGGCGAAGGATATTTACGGAAATACCGCAGCTCAAATCAAGTCTGTCACTTTACCCTAATGACGAAGGACATCATGGTCTTAGCAACGGGATCATTGAGCTGGGCAGGCTGGAGGTTGGTCAGATGAAGCTGTAACTTCCAGCTCTTTGAATTAAATATTTAAATTAGCAAACTCCCTCGCTGCTTTCGCAGTATAGGGAGTTTTTCTTCAAATCCCATCATTATTCAGCTTACCTGCTTCAGTCCAACCGCTGAACTGAGTACTATCGCAATGAATAAAATTCTCGTGGTATTACGTGATTCACCATAAAGGATCATATCCAGTATGGCCCCGACCAAAGCTCCAATACCAGTTTTTGATAACGCTGCAAATGTAGTGCGGAACTAAAGCAGCAATGAAAAAAAGCCTGAGATCATACTGCATACAGCAGTTTTTCTCCCAGGCTCTTATCCCTCCGTGACACAGTACAACGACTGTGAGTTTTCTCTTGGACCAGCCGATATGACATCGCGGAACCCTAGAAAATCTTTTTAAATTCAATTATAGTATTAATGTTTTGGTCATTATGAAATCAATCTGTTCTTCATCCCCCATATAAAAAGAGTGTGCACCCGTTTGAACAAACCCCATTTTCTCATAAAAAGCAATGGCATTTTCATTTTTTTCCCATACACCGAGCCAAACCTTCTTTTTATGATGTCCCAGTGCAATTTCGATAGCTTTATTTAACAGATGCTTACCCAGCCCATGTTTTTGAAATTTGTTTTTAATATAAATCCTCTCCACTTCGAGTGACTCATCACCCATTTTTTCGGATTGGGCATCATTTATATTAATCTTCAAATATCCGGCAAGTTCTTCATTGAAATAGATGAAAAAGATTTCTGAAGAGACATTAGCCAATTCCTTATCCAGCTGTTTCAAGTTAAATGCTCTTTCCAGATAGGCTTGCATATTTTCAGGTGAATTTTGATCTTTAAAAGTATCGTTGAAGGTTTCAATGCTTATTTCTTGGAGTATTTGTACATCTTCACGGCTGCATTTGATCATTTTCACATTCATTATAACTATATCGCTCCTTCATATAAATCAATTAATAATTTCTTTTGTTCCCTTTTTTCACGAATTCCCATTCATCACTTATATTTTTTCTTACTCTTTGAAGAAGAGTAAAAATAGTGTTTACTTCACTTTCCGAAAATCCCGCTAATGCAACTTGATCCGAATAATCATGTTCTCTTTTTATGAAAGGATAAACACTGTTTCCTTTTTCTGTTGGAAAGAGTTTATTAATTTTTTTGTTATGCTGATCCTCTTTCTTTTCAATAAAACCATTAATTACAAGTTTTTGGATAGCGCGAGATGCTGTTGTTCGATCTACTTTTATCATCTCAGCTAACTTTTCTTGAATAATTCCTGGGTTTTCACATATTCGTACAAGGTATAAATACTGTCCTTTTGTAAGGTCATATTCTTTGAATTCAATATTACTGATAGAATCTAATGCCCTTGCTATCATTCCAATTTCACGAAGTACTTCCTTCATAATGAACTCCTTTGCCCCTATTTTGTTGCAAATGCAATAAACATAGTATATATTTAATCTACCCTAATTTTGTTGCATTTGCAACTTGAAATTATAATAAAGAGGTCGAGTAAAGTGAAATATGTTTTTTTTGTAATAGGAATTTTTATATTATCCCTTGGTATTTCTTTCACTATACAATCAGACCTTGGGACATCACCTTTTGATGCACTATTGGTAGGACTATCCACAAATGTGGGGCTTACTGTAGGAAGTTGGGAAATCATAATGGCTTTAATCTTGATCTGTTGTAATTCACTTTTAAAAAGACAAAAACCAGAAGTTTTGGGGTTGTTAACAGCATTTATAACGGGGATTGGTATTGATATGTGGCTTTTTTTATTGCAGGATTTAATAACACCTGAACTATGGTACAGCAAAGTTGTTTGTTTTGGAATTGGTTTAGTTATTGTGGGATTAGGAACTGCAACCTATTTACAGACAAACTTTGCACCCATTCCAGTTGACCGATTAACCATAATCATACAAGAATTAACTGGAAAAAATCTATTTTTTTCGAGAACATTCATTTACCTTATCTTCTTGATCATAGCACTCATTTTAAATGGACCCATTGGCATTGGAACTTTGTTAACTGTTTGTTTAGGGGGGTAATACTCAATTATTTCATGCCCCTCACTGGAAAAGTATTAGACCGCATATTAACACACTCTGGTACATCACCAAATCATGATAAAGATAAAAAGCATTCAATGTAGAATGCTTTTTATCTTTCTTATTCAACTGACCTGATCTGAAGGCATAATATCATTATATTAATTTCAATACAGAATCTTTGTTTTCAGTTTTAAGTTTCTCTAAAAGAATTGGTACAGTTATTTGTCTCTTAATTGGTACTTTAATTGTGTCTAATTCATTTTTATAATGTGTTTGTGTTTTGAAGGTCAATTCATAAAGGAGTGTAACTTTATGTTCCACGGATTATCTGCTTTTCCACTCACCCCGGTGAATGAGACAGGCATTAACGAAAAAGCATTTGTAGCACTGATTCAACGATTAGTTGCAGCTGGTGTAGACTCAATTGGGGCATTGGGTTCAACTGGAAATTATGCATATCTTAATCGAGAAGAACGTTTCCGGGTTCTTCAACTTGCTGTCCACTCAGCAGACGGGATTCCCGTGATGACAAGTATAAGTGCGATTCGTACCTTAGAAGTACTTCGATTAGCGGAAGATGCACAAAAAGCAGGAGCAAGTGCAGTGCTGCTAGCCCCTATCTCCTATCAAGCACTAACGAATGAAGAAGTATTTTCACTCTATGAACAGGTAACCCGTTCACTCTCCATTCCACTTTGTGTCTATGATAATCCAGGTACCTCCCATTTTCATTTCAGTGACGAATTGCACGGCCGAATTGCTGAGTTACCTCATGTTGGTTCTATTAAGATTCCCGGAGTACCTACTGATCCCGAAGCAGCCAAGACACGCATCAAAAAACTACGAGAGTCGATTCCTCCCCATGTAACTATAGGAGTAAGTGGAGATTCATTTGCAGTCACCGGCTTGAATGCAGGTTGTGAAGCATGGTACTCCGTTCTCGCTGGTTTGTTTCCAAAGGCATGTCTAAAAATAACCCGATTGGCCCAGGACGGTTTTGCTGACGAAGCAGAACGACTCTCGACACTACTTGAACCTATTTGGACGTTATTTCATCAGTATGGTAGCCTTCGTGTTGTTTCAGCAGCAGCAGAAATAAGTGGCTTAATCTCAAGTCCCAGTCTTCCTTTGCCCTTACAACCATTGAATCAATCAGCTAGAGAACACTTGAAACTTATACTAAAGAATCTTCAGGAATGAATTGTTTCTTTTACTATTTATCAAAAAAAGAGCGGAATCTCAACATGTATCTAGATTCCGCTCTTTCAGCATGGAGACGCTGCTTTAGCTTAGGACTGTTTTCTTATCGAATCCGTCCAGAGAGCATCCACAGGCGGTAATTCGCTCCCTTGTGTCATATATATCCGGTCGACTCTGAGTTGTGACTTTCGAGCTAAGATCGAAAACAGGTGAACACCACTGGGCAATTCCAAATCCGACAGTAAACACCAATAGTACACTTGAGCGGTGTTATACGTATGCAGTGTGCCCTTGCCCAGTTGTTCGGATAACGGTCTTACTACGCCGTCCAGCGATAAGTAGCATGAATCGGATTGGTCGTTATGATGTCGAACCAAAATCCAAATATGGTAAAGACCTGAATTCGTGATGTTTATTTTGTAATGCATCGCTGGAGCAATATCCGGGTTATCCCACTGCCTTCCAGGCTCAGAGACATGCATGGCGAAACCTGTTCTTCCATTGGTTTCGGCCTGTAAGTGGCTCCAATGAATAGCAGTACCGTCTTTACTGGACGTGAGATATGCATTTTCAGAGTTTTCCAGCGCATATTCGGCTTCGATCGCAACGATGCCGTTCGATTCGATAAACATACCCGCACCAAATTCTTTTATAACATCCTTTGTACCATCAGCATCACAAATGTTTGCATAGCGTTTATCCCCTAACGTGGTCTGCGGAACATCAAAACATTTCAAGAAGATTTCATCGATGGTGGCGTAAAAATCTCTTGTGGCATAAAGGACGACGGGAAGAGGTACTTCATGCTCTCCCGTTTCGTAAAATTGATTACATAATTGTTCGACTTCATTCCAATTCACAGTAGAACTTTCCAGTCCATGATCGGTAACCAGCCTATGATGATGCTCACTGGAAATCGGTCCTAAATTGCTCGTTTTTTGCTCTTTCGTATATATCACGAACTTGTTGATAGTGACATAAGGATCTACCATATAAATTTTTAAGACATGTATACCGGAAGCCAGGTAGGGCAGCTCCACTCTCATTTTCTCACCGTTATTAAAGACGGCTTCCTGCCAAGCCCCCAACCACTCGTCACGAGTCTCTGATTCTACCAGGATGGGTGCTGTATCATCGACTCCAATACCGAAACGAATATTGCCTGTCGAATTTAAAGTAAGAAAACGATGAATCTCTAAGGTAAACTGTCCAGCCTCTTTCAAAAAAATATCGTATCCTAAATATGGATGATTCTTAAGCTCTCCTGCAAGCGGTCGTAGTTCACCGCTCCAGGCCATCATCGCGGCTCCCTCATACCTTGCCATCCCCGGTATGGCCACCCAACCGGACTTATCGGTCGAATCTACACCGGGAACATTATGGTCGTAGGAGGCTGCTGGGATAGACACATACCCGTCTGCCTCTATATGTCCGTAAAACGTTTCAGGAACATTTACACCTTCCTCAACTTGCACCTTTATTGGAACAGATGTCATATCTTTATGGTTTCGGACGGTCAGTTGCGCAGTCTTTCCCGCATGCTTATACGGATCGATGACCGAGACAAGAATTCTTTTCTCCGTTTGGATCGATCCTTCACTTTCGGAAAGAATGATCCAATCTGCGTCTTCCATTACCTCAATCGTGAATGGAATGGTTCCTTTCCCCTGGTTTCCAATCTCGAACCATTTTTGTTTCTGACCATGGATGGAAAAGCGCAGCGTTGTTTCTTCATTCCAAAGGTCGATTCTCATGCCACCTTGAGCAATTTTCAATGCGGGCTTTCGCGCAGGATACAAGGCGGTAGGCGGTGGTGGAAAACTTTCCGGTGTCAGGATTCCGTTCCACTTGCCTTCACTCATTTTTGCGTTATAGAAATGAAGCATTCTTCGTTTGTAGTCCGCCATTTTTACCGAAAGCTCCACATATAGGTCAGCAGCCTGCATGTTTCCGCGCTCATAAGAAAGCGTGTTTCTGTCGGCAAAATAAAACTCATGGTTGGTATAATACGATGCGTGAATTTTCATGAGAAACATCTGGAAAAATGCAACCCGCTCCTGGACCGGAAGGCTGTACATTATGGCATTGCCTCGACGAAAAACATCCTCCAACCGCATTAATCTACGCCCTGCTTCATCACCTAATACAGTTTGTGAAAACACATTGGATTGCATATGTTCGATCTTTCGTACGTTAGTGACCTGTGCAAATGTTTCGTATATTTCCGCAGCTTCAGATCCGTGGTTGCCGGAAAAATTGGCGTTTATCCAAGATTCGACGAATTGAGATGCATTCTTGGTCATTCCTTCTTCTTTGCTGGCTTCCCAGCCAGATCGCAAAAAGAATTCCATATCCTGTTCAAGGGGCTTCAACCCGCCAACATTCAGAATCCACAATTTCCGGATTCCCGATTCATACGATTTTTTCAATTCATTCCCTGTATGGGCCAATGGAATTGAATTGATAAAAAGATAACTCATCGCCGTTCCTGGAGCTGCCCAGTAAGAACTGTGATAATACAAACCGTTGCCTCCACTGCGTTGACGCTCCTTCTCATTCGGATATCGGCGCATATGCCCAAAGTTGTCGTTTGCCCAAATGAGGGTCACACCTTCAGGTAGATCAAGACCTCGGTCATATAGCTCTAATACTTCTTTGTACGGGATAAATGTCCGTAATGAAGCATTTTCTTTTGACTCGCCGATCACGTCCTTGAGAATTTGCTTTTGATCCTGTATGACCTTTCCTAAGAGAGAACTCTTGGCTTTTGCCCGTTCTTCCTTAGACATGGAATTATCCTCATCAATGGACTGCGTATGAAATCCGGAATCATGGATTCCACGCATACCAACTGTATAACACACCTCGTAATTTTTATTCTTCTCAACACTTTCCCGCCAATATTCCTGTAGAATTTCGCGATTTCGACCTTCGATGGAATAATCGTATGAGACGTCGTCATAACCCTTGGCTGCGAGCCATGGCTCCCATTCATTCTGGTTGCTGCGAAGCAACATATCGCAATGCGACGTGCCTACTACAATCCCCATTCTTTCCGCGAGTGCTCCATTTTCGGGATTCTCATTAAAATAATTCACATGCATGGCAGGCCAAATGAAATTGGCTTTCAGACGAAGTAAAAGTTCAAAAATAGATTGATACGCGTCAGGTCCGATTGTGTCATCTTGAGTATGAATCTTGGCCCAGTCATCAAGCTCTTCCTCATCATTCAGGAAAATTCCCCGGTACTGAACCGCTGGCCAATCTGCTTTGGAGAAGTCCAAAGGCAAACAAAATACATCGCAGGTTTTCACCGGTACATCCGCCCAGTAATACCACGGAGACACACCCATCGCCTCGCACAAGTCATAGATTCCGAAGATGGTACCGCGCCTGTCGGTTCCTATGATATATAACACACCGTCAATGACTTCCTGAAGAAATGCTTCCCACCGGTACGAGCCATCCTCCAACACTAGTTTTTTCAGCGATACCCCTTTATCTTGCAGATAAGCGAGTAACAGCTCATTGTCTGTGATCGTGCCGATCACGATGCTGCTTTGGTCCATTTCTTTTGCTCGCACTAGCTTACAACCGCAAACCCAATCAATATCTCGCATAAGATTGCAAAAAGCAAGATGCACTGCGCTGTTTTCCATTTCGGAAACAAAAACAGGCACCGTGTGATTTCTTTTCAACAGTTCAAATTCATTCTGGGTTCCTTGGTGTGACTTCAAGTGTCTAACCTCCTCGTGTGCTCCATTCGGAAGAAAATCTGGTAGCTAAACTATACCTGAATACCAAGCAATAATCTTTTAATATGTTGCCGAATTATCGATTTATTATATTATATTGCTATAGGATGGAGGTTGAGCAATGGTTGCTGATGTAAGTCATACGCACCCCCTATTTTCAATCGAGTATGTCGTCCATGATGCAGACCACAACATGACCAATTTTCATTATCACGATGCATATGAACTTTATTTTCTAGAAAAAGGGTATCATCAGATTTTGATCCAGGACTCCATCTATGACATTAAGCTGCATGATGTTGCACTGTTTAAACCAAATCTGTTCCATAAAAGCTACCAAAATCAAGGTTGTGCCAGAACATGTGTCTATTTTACGGAGCGTTTCTTGCGATTATATTTTACGGAACGGGCAATAAAATCTTTATTAGGCTGCTTTGATACAGAAATTATCTCTTTGAAAGAAGAAGTATTTGCGAAAGTGAAAAGACTATTAAAGTCCCTGGAGAAAGAAAACGTCTCGGGTGAGAGTGACCGTATTTTTATACTTTTAGCTGAACTGTTATCTCTATTAAATAATAATAAGGATTCCCAAACAGTGGAGCAGCAGTCTTCCAAGTACGCTAACTTTGGACCTATTCTGTCGTACATCAACCAAAACTATAACAAAATCACCAAAATCGAAGATATTGCAAAGTCGTTTTACATGTCCAAATATTATTTGTGTCATCGTTTTAAAGAAGCCACGGGACTTACGGTTATTCAATATTTAAATAACATTAAGATTCAACATGCTTGCAACTTGCTGATCAATACAAAGTTAACGATACTCGAGATTGGTAACGAATGTGGCTTCAACTCGTCCATGTATTTTTGTAAGATCTTTAAACAAACGGTATTTATGACACCAAGGGAATTTAGAAAGAAAGCTAGATAAGATCATCTGTTATAGTTTTAGGCTAAAATTCATGACAGCTTGTGGGACGCGTATAAGCGTAATACGGGCTTATCTTCTAACGAAAAGAGGAATGTAAATTGACTAGTCTTCCCCTGCATCCGGCTTTGTCCGGAAAAACAGTTGTGGTAACCGGCGGTTCCGGCGTGTTGTGCAGCTCCATGGCCAAGGAGCTTGCCCGCCAGGGTACCAAGGTCGCTATTTTGAACCGTACTGCTGATAAGGGCGAATTGATAGCCAAGGAAATTTGTGAGAGTGGTGGAGAATCCATCGCTGTTGCCTGCGATGTGACCGATGTTGAAAGCGTAAAGCAGGCTGAGGAGACGGTCCGTCGTCTGCTCGGTCCGTGCGATATTCTGATCAATGGAGCAGGCGGCAACCACCCCAGTGCGAATACGAGTTTGGAGACATTTCATCCTGAAGATCTGAACCAGTCTGGAATCACTACCTTTTTCGATCTCAGTGTACCTGGCTTCCGCAATGTGCTTGATTTAAATTTTATCGGGACTTTAATCCCAACACAGGTTTTTTCCAAAGGCATGATCGGACGACCTGGCGCTGTGGTCCTTAACATATCCTCCATGAGCGCTCCCAGCCCAATGACCAAGATTCCCGCTTACAGCGCTGCCAAAGCCGCCATCAACAACTTCACCCAGTGGCTGGCCGTACATCTAGCCGAATCTGGCATTCGGGTGAATGCCATTGCCCCCGGATTTTTCCTGACAGAGCAGAACCGACAATTGCTCACCAACGAGGACGGCTCGCTTACCGAGCGTTCGGCCAAGATTATTGCCCACACCCCTATGCGCCGTTTCGGTGAGCCTGAAGACCTCCTCGGAACGCTGCTTTGGCTGGCAGATGAAACCGCTTCTGGTTTTGTGACCGGTGCAGTCATTCCTATAGATGGTGGTTTTATGGCCTATTCGGGGGTATAGAATCTTCACTTTCCATCCCTTGCCCTTCTATTTACAATTACGAAGTGGCAAGGGGCTTAGTGTGTCAACAACGCTCTACTATGGTTTCAACTGAATCCGTTTACATAAATAATAAGTCGAAGGAAGCATTGCTCAATTGGTCATGCTTTAATTTATCACATTCTCCTATGCGTATATTCAAGCAGGATTACACTTGTCTTGTATACAAGATATCGAACCTCTATGAAAATTCTTCAATTCCATCCACCGCTTGACGGCAAACAACTAGACTCACGAGCAAAAAAATGAATAACACAGACCAGCATTATTTCTTGATATAGCCAGCGAACTGCCGGAGGAATTCGAGAGAATGTATATCCTTTCGGAGATGATGGTGAACCAGATCATCCATTTTGCTTGTATCCTGATTCAACATATATTCAAGCATAGTTTGGTGCTCATGCCAGATTTCCATCAGCTTCCCTGCTTCCAGCATATGGAGCTTGCGATATCTGATATAGTGAACATTTGATTGCTGAATCAGCTGCCAAAGAAATTCTCGGCCCACCAATTGGAACATAGTATGGTGGAACTGATCGTCCAAAATGAGAAATTGATCCGTAGCATGATCGTCTTCAATGACAGCCCTCTGCCTGTCCAAAATTTCGCTCAGCTTCTGTATATCGCTTAATGCAAATTGCGTAGAAAGCTCCTTCATAATCTCTTTTTCCACTGCGCTTCTCAAGTAGCTCATTTGTTCTACGGACTCCAGATCAATATATGAGACAATGTTCCCCTTCTTGGGAAAAATATCAATATAAGACTCCAGCGCAAGCTGTTTCAACACATCGCGCAGCGGAGTTCTGGACAACTGGAAGCGTTCTGACAAGGTCGTCTCGCTGAGCAGAGTCCCAGGCTTTAAGGTCAACGACAAAATATCATTTTTCAAAAGCTGCTTGATTTCTTCCTTTGTAAACATAACATTCCTGCCTTCACTTTATAAATCTAGTCTTATTATAAAGCATTTTGATGTGATAGACTCCTCAAAAATTGTCATTGACAAGGATAAACTTTGCATTTTATGATCAAGTCAATCTTGTATACAAGATTAAAAAAATCAATCAGGGAGGGTATCGTTATGAACATGACCTGGAGATGGTATGGGGAAGGCAATGACAATATTACACTGGATCATATCCGGCAAATTCCAGGAGTTATGGGCATTGTTTGGTCTTTACATGATAAGATAGCCGGTGAAATATGGGAAATGGAGCGAATTCAGGAGGTAGCTGATCAGATTACAAGCAAGGGCTTTAGTACGGCAGTCGTAGAGAGTGTAAATGTCCACGATGATATCAAAATCGGCCTCCCATCCCGCGAACAATACATTAACATTTATATTGATACCATTCGCAAATTGGCCAAAGTAGGAGTCAAGGTGATTTGCTATAACTTTATGCCTGTCTTTGACTGGACCAGAACGGAGCTTTATAAGGAACTGCCTGACGGATCTAACGCCCTCTTTTATGAAAAGGCTGCCATTACCGATAACCCCCGTCAAATGGTGGATCGGATTCTCAAGGGAGCCGGGAAGTTCACGATGCCAGGCTGGGAACCGGAGCGGTTGGCGAGACTGGATGAACTGTTTGCTGCTTACGCAGATGTCACCGAAGACAAGCTGTTTGACAACCTGAAGTATTTTCTTGAGCGCATCATCCCGGTTTGCGAGGAGGTTGACATCAAGATGGCCATTCATCCTGATGATCCGGCATGGCCCATCTTCGGGTTGCCGAGAATTGTCCGAAGTCGTGAGACCATCCGGCGCATCCTAGATGCAGTGAACAGTCCATATAATGGTCTAACCTTCTGCACAGGCTCACTGGGGACTAACCCTGAGAATGATTTGCCAGCTATGATTCGGGAGTTCCATGATCGTATTCATTTTGCACATATTCGTAATGTCAAGGTGTTTGAGAATGGCGACTTTATTGAAGTGTCACATCGCGGGAAAGACGGAAGCGTCGATATACCGGAAGTGGTTAGAGCTTATCACGAAAAAGGCTATCAGGGATATGTGCGCCCAGATCACGGTAGACATCTATGGGGAGAAGAAAAGAATTGTCGGCCAGGCTACGGTTTGTATGACCGTGCACTGGGAGTTATGTACTTGCTTGGTGTCTGGGATAGTCTCGCTCAAAGCAAAGGAGTGAAATAGATGCTCCAGCTTGACCGGAAAGGTCTTTTAGATAAGGCGGCCTGGGAAGCAGTAGGCATCGAACTGCCGAAGTATGATCTGGAGCTTGTAGCCCATAACACCCGAGTTAGACCGCAATGGGTGCATTTCGGCGCAGGCAATATTTTTCGGGGGTTCGTAGCCAATGCACAGCAACAACTGCTGAATAGTTTGAAAGCGGATACAGGTATAATTGCGGCCGAAACCTTTGATTTTGAAATGATTGACAAAGCCTACAAGCCTTACGACAATCTAACCTTGCTGGTGTTAATGAGTGCAGACGGTAAATTTCACAAAAGTGTGGTCGCAAGCATCGTTGAGAGCCTTGCAACGGAGCAGAATCGTCCGGACGACTATCTCCGTCTGCTTGAAGTATTTGAAAATCCGACTCTGCAAATGGCCAGCTTCACTGTCACGGAAAAAGGATACGGCCTCACCGGGCCCGACGGTAAGTATCTGGCTGTTGTGGAGAGGGATTTAGTGAATGGTCCTGAACAGCCGGTGCATGTGATGAGCATAGCTACTTCGCTTGCCTATCGGCGTTATTTAAAGGGACAACATCCAATGACCTTGGTAAGCATGGATAATTGCTCCCATAACGGCGATCTGTTAAAGGATAGTATGATTGCTATCGCCAAGGAGTGGACGCGCAGAGGCCTGGTAGAGAAAGGATTTGCAGACTATCTGCAGAATGAGGAAAAAATAACCTTCCCGCTGACTATGATTGATAAAATCACCCCCCGCCCTTCCTTACAGGTACAATCTGCTCTTCGAGAGCTGGGGTTAGCCGACATGGAGATTGTCGTTACCTCCAGACATACGTATACGGCTCCCTTTGTCAATGCTGAGGTTAGCGAGTATTTGGTCATTGAAGACAAGTTTACAAACGGGAGACCTGCACTGGAGGAAGCTGGCATCATCTTCACAAATCGGGATACGGTAGACAAAGTGGAGAAGATGAAAGTCACGACCTGTCTCAATCCGCTACATACAGCGCTGGCCCTCTCCGGTTGTCTGCTTGGGTATCAGCTCATTGCAGATGAAATGAAGGACCGCACCTTGCGTCGTCTAGTGGAAGCCATCGGCTACAAGGAAGGCTTGCCTGTTGTGGTTGATCCCGGAATTATCCAACCCCAAGCGTTCATTAACGAGGTATTGCAGGAACGCTTCGCCAATCCCTATATTCCAGATACGCCACAGCGGATTGCAACAGATACTTCTCAAAAGATGAGCATCCGTTTTGGCGAAACCATAAAGTCGTATGTTAGCACAGCAGGGCTTGATCCCACCGACCTGACTGCTATTCCCTTGACCATTGCGATCTGGTGTCGTTATTTGCTGGGGGTGGATGATCAAGGAGCACCCTTCAAACTCAGTCCGGACCCGTTACTGGATACATTGCAGGGGTATTTGCAGAATACGAAGCTAGGCGATCAGACCTCTGGGGTTCGCAACCTCCTTGAGGATGAAAAACTGTTCGGCGTCCGATTATATGAGATTGGTCTGGGCGACAAGATTGAAGCCATGTTTCATGAAATGCTATCAGGTCCCGGAGCAGTCCGAAGCACCATAGAGAAGTATGTGAACTAGAACTTACATTAAACAATCCCCCTGCCACGAAACTTTGGTCAGGGGGATTTGTAATTCTCATGTTTGTTAGCTTGTTGTCAACAGTAGAACCGGGCCACAACTCTGATTAGAATCCTGCCGTCCAACCCGCATCAGCAGCAATAACTGCCCCATTCACAAAGCTCGACTCGTCTGAAGCCAAGAAAAGGGCTATTTTCGCGATTTCTTCAGCCTGCCCTACACGAGGAATTACGCCTTGCGTGACCTTCGTTCGAGATGCGCCAAACTCATTCAAGTTATGAATCGTTGAAGTAATGTTGGTAGCTGTTGCACCTGACGCAATGGCATTGCATCGAATGCCTTTTTGAGCATACATAAATCCCGTGTTTTTCGTAATACCGACTACCGCATGCTTTGAGGCGGTATAGGCAGCGCCTGCATGCGCACCACTGAAGCCACCCGTAGATGCCGTATTTATAATTACTCCATTTCCTTTATCCAGGAAGATCGGGATTACTTTGCGAATCGCACGCATAACGCTTTTTGTATTAATATCGAATATCAAATCCCATGTCTCGTCGTCCACATCCCCTACTGGCGCCATGTTATCCATAACGCCCGCATTGTTAACCAAAATGTCGAGAGTTCCGAATTCATTAACAGCTGTATCGATCAAAGCATGTATATCATTCAAATCAGCAACATTGGTTTTTATTGCAATGGCGTTTCCTCCAGCTGATTTAATTCCTGCTGCAACCGCTTCTGCTCCTTCAATGTTCAGGTCTGAAAGAACAACACTTGCCCCTTCTTTTGCAAATAATTCTGCAATCGCTTTCCCCATTCCTGATGCTGAGCCTGTAACGACCGCAACTTTTCCTCCCAAACGCATGAAAGATCCCTCCAATGTTTTTTAATCAACCGTTCATTTGAAGTATGGATCAACTGCTAAATCAAAGTCAATTGTACGAAAGTACAGGCGAATAATCTATCTTTCATACCATAACCCTGATAGTCCCCTTGTAAGATAAAACTGTGTGTATCACGTTGATAAGGAGCAGGATGCATATTATTAAGAGTTTATCGATTTATTTTTACAATTTCTGTAGAATTATATATATACTTTTCCAGAGTAATGGTATATTCTAGTAAAAACAATGCTCATATAAAAAAATATGACCTTATGGAGGGACAGGCCTTGAAGAGACTTTTCGCTTTAAGTTGTGCTTTCTATCTGTTAATCGGCGTCACCAGCGTGGTGCTTGGGACATTACTGCCGACTTTACTGCCTCACTATGGACGGGGGTACAGCGATGGTGGATTGCTGCTGTTCCTGCAGTTTTTCGGATTTCTTGTCGGCGTTCTGCTCACTCCCTTCATGGCTCTACATATGGGCCGCAAGTCCATGCTATCTATTGCCTTGGCCAGTATTGTGATAGCAGGTACCGTATTGGGTGTACTCCCCTCATGGAATTGGGTCATCGCAATGGCCATCTGGATTGGCTTCGGCTCAGGTATTATTGAATCTTCCATCGGAGCGTTCACCATTGAGTTCACCGAGGAGCAAAAAGCCGTAGCGATGTCCAAGCTGGATGTCTATTTTGCACTTGGTGCACTTCTTATTCCTGCGATTGTAAGCCTGTATATTTGGCTTGGAATGTGGTATCTGACCTTTTACACCATCTCCCTTCTGACCTTTATCTTGGCGCTGTTTTGGCTTACTATGCCTGCTTCCGCCTCCTCTCATCTTACCCAAGCAGACATCCGCACTACTGAACGTTCAGTTGAACAAGCCCGTTACTCAGGACAGCATCGTGTATTGCTAGGAATCTTCATTATATTCTTCTTTGTTTATATGGGCCTTGAACTGGGGCTCATGAACTTCCTACCTTCTATTCTGACCGAAACGCTACAACTTCAGGGATCCGTAGCCTCGCTGGGTGTCAGCGTACTTTGGATTGCAATGATCATTGGTCGTATGTTCTCAGGAAGGATTGCAGAGTCAGCAGGATATATTCCTTTCCTACTATGGAGTGCAATCGGAACTTTCTGTTTCTTAGTCGCTATGGTGTTTATATCCAGCCAATGGGCTACATACCTTCTAATTTTTGGTGCAGGGATATTCATGTCTGGACTCTTCTGTATCGCACTTGTCTACGCCAACGTACTGATTCCGGGAATGACGGAGCGGACGACCAGTATTCTGATTGCGTCAGGCGGAATTGGCGGCTCAGTGCTTCAATACGTAATAGGCTGGAGCATGAGCGAATGGCCAGTGACAGCTAGCCTCTGGATCTTAGGAGGATTTACTTTGATTTTGCTGCTGGCACTTATTCTCACACATCTGTGGAATAATCGGGGCAGCCGAGTAATTGACTCCCTTGTCCATCAGGGCAAGGAAGGATGATATTGTTTTAGTCCTTAGGGGAGGTGAGGCCTATCGCGTTTTTGCTTTTCGGGCAGATTCTGTTGCTGCGGTTATCTCTCATATCTGTGAAATCGCAGGAACAGTCAAATTGTGGCTTCTTTGTCCATTAGGACATGGAAGGTGATTTTCTTATTTTGGGGAGGTGAGTTCAGCCTCGTTATGCTGATTGGGCGTTACTCTTTTTAAGGATGACTTAATGAAATGTATATTCTGATATGGAGGGGAAATATCGTGCATACCTTGACCAAAGAACGTTTCAGATACGGAAAAGGCATTACTTTGATTGACGATTCAGGTAAGGAGTATTTGGATGGCGTATCTGGCACCTTCAATCTGTCGCTCGGTTATAATCACCCTCATGTCGTCTCCAAAGTACAGGAGCAAGTCGCCAATCTTGCCCACATGTCTTCATCCTTTACCGAGCCTTACGTTGAAGAAGTCCTAGACCATCTAATCCAATATGCCCCGAACGGCATCGATGCCGGGTGGATGAGAGATATTACCGGCTCCACGGCGAATGAATGTGCTGTGAAACTGGCCCAGAAATATACCGGAGCAACTGATATCATCAGCCTGCATCTGTCACATCATGGACAGACCCAGTTCGCAACAGGCATTTCCGGTAATGCCTTTCGCCGCAAGAATTTTCCCAATTCAACTGCGGCATATTCTCTGCATGTGCCTGCCCCCTACTGCTATCGTTGTCCCTTTAATTCTTCACCAGACAAGTGTGGTCATCACTGTATTGAAGCCATATCGGACGCCATTGAATATGCAAGCTCAGGCTCTGTGGCCTGCATGATTATTGAACCCATTCTGGGCAACGGAGGTAACATCATCCCGCCTGCAGGATATTTCAAGCGCCTCCGTCAGTTATGCGACGAGCATGGGATGATTCTGATTGCTGACGAAGTGCAGACTGGGATTGGGCGGACAGGCTACATGTTCGCAAGTGAGCTGTTTGACATCCAACCGGATATTATTACTCTTGCCAAGGGTTTGGGCGGCATTGGTGTCCCGGTTGCGGCGGTCTTGATGCAGTCTCGTCTCGATGTCCTGGAGAAGCATGAGCATTCCTTTACCTCGGGCAGCAATCTGATCTCGGTCACGGCAGCCAAATCCACGCTGGAGGTTGTAAGCGAACCCGGTTTTCTGGAAGCCGTCCGGTCCAAAGGAAACCTGCTCGGATCCCTGCTGACCGAGATAGCTGACAAGCATGATTGCATTGGTGAGGCTCGTGGCGTCGGACTGATGTGGGGACTGGAAATTGTAGACGAGGACGATGGCCCGGATGCAGTGAAAAGCAATGGAATTATCGATCGTGCATTTGAGGAACAGCAATTAATCCTCAGAGGTTCCCGTTACGGTTATGGCAACGTGGTCAAAGTGAGACCTTCTCTCACGGCTACAGAAGATGAGATTGTCGAAATTGTTAAACGGCTTGACACCGTTCTTGCTACCCTTCACTAACGATCTGCCCAATAGGCCAAAGGAGGAATTATTCATGCTTGCACTGGTATACAAATCAGCTTGGGATGTCGCACTTGAGGAAAGACCTATCCCGGAGATTAAAAAAGATAACGATGTACTCGTCCGGATTCGGGCGACAGGCGTATGCGGTACGGATCTAGGCATCATTAGTGGCAAATATCATGCCGTGCCGTCCACGATCTTGGGCCACGAATCAGCGGGGGATGTGATCGCTGTAGGATCAGCCGTCAGTTCACTACAGCCTGGAGACCGGGTGGTAATTGATCCAACATACTACTGCGGGCAATGCGAAATGTGCAGGACAGGAAGACAGAATCATTGCACACACAAATCCGTAACAGAGACCGGAGTCAGCGCCGACGGTACGTTCACCGATTATTATGTGACTGAGGACCGTTTTTTGTACAAGCTGAAGGACCATATCAGCTACGAAGAAGCGACGCTGACCGAACCGCTGAGCTGTATGCTGACCGGAATCAACCAGATTAACCTGCTGCCTAACTTCACAACCGTTATTATAGGTGCGGGTCCGATCGGGATTCTGTACAGCTATGCTCTTGCTTCGAAAGGCGTAACTGGTTGCCTTGTTGACATCTCGGAGGAACGGCTCGCCATAGCGGATTCTATTGCCCCCGAACGGTGGTCCGCGCACGCCACACTGGAATCGGCCATTCATAAGCTGGCTCCGTTAAAAAATCAGGTGGACATGATTGTGGACACCACAGGAGTGGTCGGCACTGAGGTACTAAGCCAGCTTGCGAGCGGCGGGTATTTGATGCTGGTGGGGCTAAGAGATGGGATAAGCTCGTTTAATCCGAAAGAGGTAGTTGACCGTAGCCTTAAAATCATCGGCTCCATTGATTCTCTGGGCACGTTCTCCACGGCACATTACCTGATTGAGCAGCAAATCATTCCCGCCAAAAAAATCATTACCCACTCGTATCCGCTGGACGACTACCATGAAGCCTTCAAGACGCTTGGATGCAATATCAGCGAGCGGACACTTCAGCCTTCGTCGCAGGCGATCAAGATTGTGCTGCAATCGAATGGCTCCGGCAACTAAATTTAGCTACTAACAAGGGGGAGAATGGACATGACGAGCATCCATCATGTTACACCGACGAATAATGAATACACAGGAGACCTATCAGCGTCCGTTCCGGTCAAAGCGGTCATCTTCGACATGGACGGGGTGTTGGTAGACAGCGAACCGATTTATTTTGAAATTGAACGCAGCTCCTTTGCCCATTTCGGTGCACCCATGACGGAAGAAGAGCACCATACCTATGTCGGAGTGACACTCGAATCCATGTGGCGTCAAGTGCTGGACAGGCATCAACTCACTCATACATTGGAAGAGGCGCTTGCCTATCACCGAAAAAATGTGATGCAGACCATAACAGCACACGAGGGCCTGGTGGCGATCAACGGACTGGAACGGTGGCTGGACTGGCTACAGGAAAAAGGAATTCCGGTTGCAGTAGCCTCTTCCTCTCCACGGTCGTTGATTGATCTCATTATGGAAAAAACGGGACTGGGCCGTTACTTTGATATTCGAATCACCGGAGAAGAAGTATCCCAGGGTAAACCGGCACCGGACATCTTCCTATATGCCGCCGAACTGCTCGGCACAGCCCCCGCACATTGCATTGTTATTGAAGATTCGCGGAACGGTGTTCATGCAGCCAAGAGTGCGGGCATGCGCTGCATCGGTTTGCACAACCCAGGCTCGGGCCAGCAGGATTTGTCCAAGGCAGATCACAATATTTTCAGCTATGATGACCTGTGGGCGCTTAAAGAGAACTTGCCCTTCGGAGAATAGTTTCCTGCCAAGAGAAGGACCGTAAGATGCTGGAAGGCATATCTCCCCTATAAATATATTAAACCGCATAACCTTTAAAATGGATGAGGACATATATAAATATGCCCCATAGAGTACACAGTTGAGTATGTTAACCTACCCTGTGTGTACTCTATGGGGTATGCTTTACATCAAATATTTTTTAACCCCATTTTGTTACGCAAAAAACTGAACTTAGGAATGCCATAATCGGAATTTTTATAGTATGTATTTTATGTGTCAAGTAGCAGTTTTCCGCTTTGCCATCCTCATCAGTCCCGGCTTTCACACCCAAATACACCTCTTCCCTTTTGGGTCCATTAAAAACCATTTTATTATAAGACGCCTGCTCTTAATCATTACTTTATGTGCATATAAGCTAGTTTATAGTATCTCATATTGCTGTGCTCAGTTGTACAGTCGTTTTTCAATGATGTTCTACTGGAGGATCACTGTGAAGGTCTTGATCCCGCTCTGTAAAGTTCCAGCGAGTAAAGGTAACCTCAAAACCCTCTCGGGTTGGCGAACAGGTATAAGGACCGGCCTGATTTCCGGTGGTGTAGGGAAAACGCGCCACACGTATCGTTCGCCATCCGTGCTGCTCCGTCCTTGCGCGAATAATTACAGCATCCTTGATGATGGAAGCGCGCAGGGTGACTTCTTCACCGACCCACTCTGGCACAGCCGCAAGCGACCAGTCAGAATATCCAGCGGTTACGACTGTGGAAAGCTGAGGAATGCCGTCATTGATTTCTATCCCCGCTTTAATCCATTGCTCCGGGCCATGGTATAACAAAATACCTGCCTGATCGTAAAGCTCCGTAAATGATGCGAGTTGAAACGACACTTCCACCGCCGTGTTATGATTCCAATCCGATAATAGAGCGGACCCATCCTCAAATTCAAAACCATATAAAGTCTTTTTCCAGAAGTCTCTTCCCTTTTCAGGCGCAACCTTAAGAAAATCTCCTTCTTTCCGGGCATATAGAGGTGAATTGATCCAATTCCCTTCCTCCCATTCCATTCTCTTTTTAGTCATCTTTTTGTCCTCCCTTGTTCAATAAAGGTGTGTCGTTCTAAGCAAACATTAGATACCAATAGATCGCGATCTCGTCACTTTCTCTATTTAGACCTTTGTAGACGTAGGAGTCGAATCCACCGATCACAAAACCGCAGCTTTCATAGAATTTACATGCGCGAACATTATTGCTTTGTGTCTCCAGCATGATCCCTGGCATTCCGCCATCTTTCGCCCAGCGTTTAGCCTGTTCGATTAGTTTCTTACCGATACCGAGGCTTCTATATTGCTTGTCGACTTTGATATCTTCCACATATGCATATTTGTTCCAATTTCTTTTCAGAACAATTTGACCTACAACTTGATTATTTACGAGCGCTAAATATATGATTTGATCGGGATTGCTGATATAGTTCGAATAATCCTCAACTGTATCTTCCTCAAGCTGATCATCATCGTAGCTTTTTTTGCTAATAGGCCTCTCCTTCACCGTATATTCGATTTGCTGTCCCGTTAATTGCAAGACAAGGGTAGAATCCACGATAAAGCTACCATCAATGTTAGTACCACGCTCACCGTCCTCAGCCTTCAGTTCTCTGATTAAAATATCCATTTTCACCTCCCCCATCTTGAAGCAAAATCAAATTGCATTAATGCTGCACATTCTTCAAATCTACATCAGTTTAACGCTGTTCCGTTCTAACCATTATAACAAAGTTTCGCCATTTTCTGTATAATCCATCAAACATATTAAACCTTCTCCCATTCCCGATTCCGCTCATAAAGTGAGCTAGTAATAATACGGTCCAGCAGCTGCGTAAAGGTTATGCCTGCTGCAGCTGCACTCTTCGGAAGCAGGCTGTTAGCAGTCATTCCGGGTAAGGTGTTTACCTCCAGTACATAAGGTACATTCTGACACAAAATCATATCGACCCTTGCATACACCTTGCACTGCAGCAGCCGATAGCTGACAAGTGCCGTCTCGCGCACACGCTGCTCAATAACGGGAGGAAGCTGGATTACCTTCTCCTCAGCGCCGCCGATCTCATATTTCGCTTTATAGTCAAACCATTCAGAATGAGCGGAGCGAATTCTGATGATTGGTAATACCTCGCCATCCACAATTGAGCAGGTAAGCTCCGTCCCTTGAATAAAAGGCTCAACTAAAAGCGTCTGATCCAAACCGCAAGCCTCCTGAATAGCCGAGTGAAGCTCCATCTCATTATGCACAAGCTGGATGCCGATGCTGGATCCTCCCATATTTGGCTTCACAATAACGGGGTAACCCAACTGCTCTACCGCTTGCTGATCATAATCGTCCCTTCCCTGCCAGCAGAGGCCTGCAGGCGTATGCACCCCTGCCGACTTCAGCAGCATCTTGGACAGCTGCTTATTCATGCACAGGCTGCTTGCCAGAACACCGCTCCCTGTATAGGGAATGCCTAGTGTCTCCAGCGCTCCCTGCACCGTGCCGTCCTCGCCATATTGGCCATGCAGCGCCAACAGTGCAAAATCGATGCCTGCGTGCTGAACCTGTGCGATTAAATCCGCTGGCTGATCAATCGCAATTGGAACCACTTCATAGCGGCTGCGGTCCAAATGATTCAGCATCTCTTGACCTGTCTGCAGCGAAACCTCACGCTCAGTGGAAGTCCCTCCCATAATAACGCCTATCTTCATCATGACCCCCATTTTCTTGAAAAATCATAGTGCAATTACAGGCTGTTCTTATGACCACATGCCTTATGAAAGTTACGCACCTGTTGGCCTATGATCTGAATCCCCCGCTCGATCTGTTCATCGGATACTCGGGAAAAACCAAGCCGCAAAGTATTCGTCCCTTCACCTTCTTGTATAAAAAACTTGTCTCCAGGTGTATATATAACCCCTTGATTTATGCATACTTCAAGCAACTGGCGCGTATTTACGCCTGACGGAAAGGTAAGAAACACATGTAAGCCCCCATCGCCAGATAGTTGCGCCTCAGAGAGATGGGTTTCACAGCATGCCTTTGTAAGCTCGTATTTGCGCTTATACTCCATACGTGCTCTTTTTACATATTTCTCAAAATTTCCATTGAGCAGATATTGATATAATATCGATTGGTCGATCGTTGAGGTATGAATGGTGCGCGCCCGCTTAATGCTTTCCAGAGTGTCAATCAGCGCTCGATCTCCAAGCACCCAGCCTACTCGCAAGCCAGGGAACAGCACCTTGGAGAAGCTGCCTATATAGATTACTCCGTTCCCTCGCCCTGCTGTTGCTATTAATGGCGCAATATGAGCTCCTGAATAGCGCAGCTCCTCATTAAAACCATCCTCAATCACCGGAATCTGATAGCGCATCATTAAATTCATTACAGCGCTTCGCTTTGCTGGCGACATGACAATGCCTGTAGGATTGTGATAGGAAGGAGTCAAATAAGCGAGATCGAAGCTATTTGTCTGCTTCTGCAATACCGCTTCAAGCTGATCTACATTAATACCATCCCGCTCCATTGGAATACCGGTAATCTCAAAACCTTGTAGTTTTAAATTTTTGATCGCTGTGTGATGGGTTGGATTTTCACAAATTACCGTACCGCGGCGCGCTGAAGGGCGGAGTGCCGACAACACAATGTCAAAGCCTTCTGTAAACCCGCTTGTAATCAGTATATCCTTGCCGCTTATATCGACGCCCTTATTCTCCATATATCCCATCAGGTAATCGATCAGTGGTTTGTAACCCTTGGCATAGCCGTAGTTGAGCAGCACCTGCCCTTCGATTGCCATCCGATCCATAAAGGCTCGCCTTACATCTCCCAGATCAAACAGCTGCTCATCCGGTGCGATGCTTGTAAACGAGATGGTTCCTTTTGGGGTGCGAATGCCCTGCTTCATCATATCAAGCTCTGCAGCCGATACAGCGTACTTGCTCATTCTTGTCTTCCAATCAATCTGCCAGGCGAAGGAGGCGTCAGACCCTCCGTTATCCACAGCCAAACGGCCCACCATAGCGGCCACATAGCTGCCTCTACTCGGTATCGTATACGTAAATCCATCGTCCTCCAGACCTTCATAGGCTGCAATAACTGTATTGCGACTCACCTTGAGCACACTGCTCATTTCTCGTGTGGAGGGTAGCTTCTGATCCTTATGAAACGTCCCTTTTATAATTAAACGTTTAATATATTCTTTTACTTGTATCGCGACCGGACGGTCACCAACAAGCTTAAAATCTTGGAACATGGTTCATCACCCTCCATCTACAATGATGGCACAGGTAACAAAAGAAAAAAAGAACCACCGCCCCGGACTTTTCATCCTTCGATGGTTCCTTCGATTTTATTCCAGCACATCCGCATCATAACCGTGCCCCCAGATGGTTGTTTACCCAAAGATTATCTTTTGACTAATCTCGAAATCCTTAATGGTTGCATCCGGTCTTAAAACTTTATTTTGATCCAGCTCAGATAACGGACCACCATTTCTAACCTTCTTTATCCAATCATGATTTGCAAGTGCCCCTTTCCCTATAGTCTAACCCTGCTTGCCCTAATTACATGAAAATAACTTCGGCCTCATCCTCTTTTCCTGACCATTTATGCTGATAATCATTAACCTTAGCCTGGGAAATTCGAATGCCTACTGTAAAATCGGGGCCAACGGCTTGGCGAATTGCAGTAGCCACTTCAACCAAGAGTCGTATCCGGTTTTCAATGGATCCACCGTATTCATCTGTTCGACGATTCGTATAGTCCGTAAGGAACTAATCAAGCAAATAACCATTTGCTCCATGGATCTCCACGCCATCAAATCCTACGCTCTTCGCACGAACGGCTGAAGCAACAAATCCACGGATGACTTCCTCAATATCTTCTTTCGTTGCAGCGATCGGAGTAGAAAACGATTCAGCACCACCATAAAAAGCTAGAGGTTCACCCTTTGGAAGCACTTCTGACGGAGCTAGATTTTGGGACTTGAATCGATTTCCTTGTGATAAGGCTCCTGCATGCTCAAGCTGCACAACAATAGAAGAGCCTGCTGTATGAACAGCATCCACCACTTTTTCCAAGATGTGGTTTGCTCCTCATTCACTAAACTAGGCTGATTAAAATAACACTGGCTATACAATTCGTCTGTATATGTTCCTTCTGTTATGATTAGACCAAAGCCCCCTCTTAAACAATTTATTTAGTACCCCAATTCACATCCACCTCTAACATTAGATTCATTCGTAACACATTCAATACTTGATTTATGATCATCGAACAAGTACATTATTAACCGGTAAAATTGATGTTATCGAACGATTAATTCAACAAAATTGACTGTTATTAACGAAAGACGTGGACGTATGGAACTTCGTTATTTGATCACATTAAAAACCATTGTCGAAACAGGAGGCTTTAAAAAAGCAGCTGAACACTTGGGTTACGCTCAGTCTTCTGTCACGACACATATTAAGGAATTGGAATCTGAGGTCGGCAAGCCCATCTTTGATCGCTTAGGTAAGAAGGTGGTTCTAACCCATCACGGTCATCAGTTTCTCCCTTATGCACTTAAGATCATTGAGCTCTACACTCAGGAACTAACGACCAATGATGAACCTACCGGCAACTTGACATTAGGAATCTCAGAGTCGTTAATGATCTGCCGTATTCCATCATTGCTTGTTGAATATAGACAAATGTATCCCAAAGTCAATCTTTCTCTGAAATCTTTGGATTATCAAGATGTCTCTCATGCTGTTCAGACCGGTGAGATTGATTTCCTTGTCGCCTTGGAGAAAGAAGGCTGGGGAGCTAATGTGTTAAGAGCGGTTTAGGCATCTCCATGGTTCCTTTTTTCTCCGTTAAAGAGGAACTAGAACATAACAAGCATCAGGGTGAAGAGGTTGGACCAGACTGTCCTGCAATATCAACATATTTGGCATATCACAAAGATAAATGGCTCTCACCTGCTATGAAGGAAATGATCAAGCTCATTAAAAGACATGCGGAGAAATGGGTCTAGTTTCCTGTGAGGGTGATATCATATGTATTTTGTAGTTATAAATTATTCTTCTCTGTATATTGACATATCGCAAGTGACTTTCAGGGTCTTATATATCATGATGTACTATTTTAGGAGGAACGCAACCAGATGGATATTTGTTACTGTTATCACGGCAAACAAGTTTGTGAACCCAGCTATTCATGGGGACCCGGCATCAAAGGACAATACAAAATCATGTTTATCCATGCGGGTAGAGGCGTTTACCAGATTGACGGTAAGACCTTTCATCTTCAGCAAGGCGAAGGATTTATCGTATACGATAACATTCTTTGTTACATGGAGGCAGACCAAACTGATCCTTGGATTTATTCTTGGATAGCCTTTTCGGGTAACGGGGTTATACCTCTATTCGAGCAGGCGCACATTTCTCCCCTTCATCCCGTATTCAGGTACTCCCCGTTGTTTTGGTTTGATTCTTATTTGGAGGAATTTTCCGCCTGCGACGTGAACCACAGCACCAGTGAACTGCGAAGACAGAGCATTTTGTTCAGGTTACTTGCCGATTGGATCGAAATGTTGGTTGCTACGAGTCAACTACTGCCCGAGGTACGGCCCAAAGACGCCTACATCCGTAAAGCGGTCGAGTTTATTCGAATGAACTATAACCAAAGAGTTTCCATTTCCGAGGTCGCACACATAGTTGGCATTGATCGTGTCTATCTGTCCGTTCTTTTCAAGGAAATTCTTAATGTTCCCCCTCAGCAATACTTGTTGAACCTCCGGATGGACAAAGCAAGCGATCTGCTGGACAATTCGCAGCTGTCCATCACGGAAGTCTCCTATTCTGTTGGCTATAGCGACCCGCTGCTGTTCTCCAAAATGTTTAAAAAAGTGAAGGGACTTTCTCCATCACACTTTCGCGCAAGGCTTAAAAGAGACAGCTTAATGGGTCTTTCAAGCCTTGACTGATTTGTTCGTTTAATGAATCGTATTGTTGCTCTGACATTACCAGGGGACATCCCCGATATTATGCATAACCTGGTCGATCTCTTGAAGATCCGCTGCTGATAGCGGATCCGCATGTACTGCTAGCACGTTTTCCTCAATTTGACCTACACGGCTTGCACCGATTAGCACCGAATCGACGCCGCCTTCGCGTAGCGCCCATGTCAACGCCATTTGCGGTAGCGTCTGACCGCGGCGCTTCGCGATCGTCTCTAGCGCACGGAATTTGTTGATCCGCTCCTGAGATACGGCCTCCGGTTTCAGTGTGCGCTGGCCTGTTTTAAACTCAGTTTCCAGCTTATCGATGTATTTTCCCGTCAACTGTCCGCGACCAAGCGGGCAGAAAGCCACTGTGCCGGCTCCCACTTCAGTCAGTACGTCCTGCAATCCGTTCTCAATCCACCGGTTCAGCATGGAATACATAGGCTGGTGGACGAGCAGCGGTGTACCAAGGTTCTTAAGGATCATAGCTGCTTGCTTCGTTTCCTCCGGTCCGTAATTGGATAAACCGACATACAGTGCTTTGCCTGATTTTACAGCATGAGCAAGCGCTCCCATCGATTCCTCTAATGGGGTATCACCATCGGGACGATGATGGTAAAAGACATCGACATAGTCGAGTCCCATTCGCTGAAGGCTGCGGTCCAGGCTTGCAAGCAGGTTTTTTCTCGAACCCCACTCACCGTACGGGCCAGGCCACATATAGTAGCCAGCTTTAGTTGAAATAAACAGCTCATCCCGATAAGGTGCAAGGTCTTTTTTTAGTACGTGTCCAAAGGTCTCTTCGGCCGATCCGGGAGGCGGTCCGTAATTGTTTGCCAAATCAAAGTGCGAGACACCAAGATCGAAGGCGCGTAATATCATTGCACGACTATTCTCAAACGGTTTGTCCCCTCCAAAATTTTGCCACAAGCCGAGCGAAATGGCCGGCAGCCTGACGCCGCTCCGTCCAATCCGCCGATATTTCATTTGTTCGTATCGATTTTCTTGTGCGATATAAGTCACCTGATTTCATCCTTTCTCATTCCTAGCGAAATGCTGACCTCCCACGTACCCGCTTCTTATTTTTCATTTCATGCCTCCCTCAAGACATGTCATAAGGTTGAGGACTTAACCTTAGGCAGCTCAAGTATATCTAACAATTATTATGTATTGGAATGTCACTGTGATAAAAGTACATGTCATAATGTTATTAGATAACAGGACAGCTCCTAAAAAAGAAGCCAAGAGCGAGTAATGTGCTCTTGGCTTGCTTGAAAAGGCGCTGCATTCGACTTTGGATTTATTCTGCCAGCATAAATACCCTTGAATAGTTTCTCTAGAGGAATTTGCTCGCTTTCCCGATGGTGCTCTGATATCCGACCGAAGCCAGTCTTCACATGTCGTTTACCAATAAGTTCGTGTCAATGTAAGGGCTAATTCTTGGTTTGCTTTTCACCTATTTTTCGAATTTGTATCCAATACCAAACACGGTAGTAATCAGATCGCTTGCATCCAATTTCTTGCGAAGCCTTTGTATGTGTGTATCAACAGTCCGAGTATCGCCGACAAAATCATATCCCCATACAATATCCAGCAGTTCCGAGCGTGTGAACGTTTTGCCTCGGTGATTTATCAGAGTCATAAGTAAATCAAACTCTTTCGGAGTCAAGTCAATTGGAATACCATTTTGTTTGACAAGATGTTCCTCGACAATAATTTCGATTTGTTTAAACCGAATTACTTTACTCTCCGTATTTTTTCCATTGTTTGCTTGATCTACCCTCCGGAGGATTGTCCGAATCCGAGCAATAACCTCCCTTAAATCAAAAGGCTTTGTAATATAGTCATCCGCGCCGAATTCAAGACCAAGGATTTTATCGGTGATATCCGATTTCGCGGTAATCATCAAGATCGGTATGTTATAACTTGCAGTTACTTGTTTGCAAATATCTAATCCGCTTTGATCCGGCAGCATCCAGTCAAGTAGCAAAAGATTAGGTTGAAATTGTTGAAGTTCAACCATCCCCGCTGCTCCATTTGCCGTAGTTCGCGTTTCAAACCCCTCCATTGAAAGTCCGTATGATAATAAATCTGCTATTGGTGTATCATCTTCAATAATGAGAATTTTTGCTTTATTCATCATAACCCCCGTCTTCTCTCGTTAATCCGCGATATCATAATGTTAATGATTAGTTAGGGAATAATCAACTCGGAACATAATACAGTAATCTTTGCACCTTGGACTGCAGTTCATGAAAACATCAGCCGTTTCTGGCGTTTTGTGTCACACAACGAAGGATGCCTATTTTATAACAAAGAAAAACAACCTTGCTCCAGTCCGAGGACTAAGATAAGGTTGCACTTAAAAGGAGGTTTATTGATTCTATTTATAAGCCACACGTTAATGGCATTTTTGCACAACGGACAACATACCGCCAAAACATCCAGTGAATTGAATATTCACAAAAATACGCTACTTTACCGCGTAAATAAGATCAAAAAATTACTCAATTCCTCGCTTGATGAGGGTGACGAACTCTTCTCTTACCAGTTGTCTTTCAAAATTTTAGATTATATGTCCTCGCAGCTGTAGCCTTGTTTTTCCCAACTACAGTACACGGTACTTCATGAAGATCTGTTAGGAATGTGTTATTGCAGCGTCACGTTGTCAACGTAAACGGCTGACTTACCGCTGCTGTTCTCCGAGGCAAGAAATTGTACGCCGATTTCCCTAACATCGTCAAGATTAGGTATAGATGTAAGGTTGAACGACAGCGTCGTATCTCCAAAAGAATTAATCTTGACGGCTTTGCCAGCATACCAAGCCCAACCTGATCCTGTCTTGGCATAAATCTTGGCATGGAGTCCGTCACCTGCGGAATCCCAAGATGCATGTTTGACGGTCGCGCTTAGCGTGGTCTTACCACTTAGGTTGCGGCTTTGTGAGAGAAGCAGGTAGTGCTGAGAATTGGCAGACATGATGATATCCGCTTTAAGAGAATTACTGCCCTTGGATGACCACTCGTTTACGCTCCATGGACCATCGGATATATTCGAACCGGTCCAACCCTGCGTACTACCCTCGAAGTCATATAATGTGTTTGCGCTACTGCCACCGCAAGCCGCATTCTGCCTCCACTCGGCATATGGAGCGTGCCCAGCTAAAATGCTTTTCAGATAGTTACCTCCTGCTGTGAGACTCCCGTTCGTATTGAAAATACTGGCGCCTTCTGTCTTGTCATTAATCGCCCAGTTGGCCCATGACAGGTTATTCTGGTTCATCCAGTCAAGCCATTGGTTCGTGGAATCGTAATTAATGCCGCCGTCGCCATCCGCGTTAACAAAGCCCATCTCGGTAACAAACAGCGGGATACCCTTGCTCATTGCGTAGTTGGCTTTGTCCCGGAGCGACTGAAAATGAGATCCAGCGTAAAAGTGCAATGTATAGGCGATATTACCAGAGGATGTAATGGGGTCGTTCGCTGCCTGATCTACACTCTGAGACCAGAACGGCGTTCCAACGACAATCAGATTGTCGGAATGTTGACGAATGGCCGGGATAACTTGCTCAGCGTAACTTTTGATTGTCCCCCACGAGACTTGGGTAGGTTCGTTATAGATCTCAAAAATGACGTTATCATAGCTTCCATATTCCTGCGCCATCCGGCTGAAGAAACTTTTGGCAGCGTTGACGTTGTTGTGCGCGTCATGTGAGTGCCAATCGATAATGACATAGATCCCCTTTGCGATTGCCGCATTGACCACGTCACGAACTTTGGACTCATCGGCCGTGTTATACGGATTTCCGCTGGGGTCAACGCCATATGCCGCTCTTACGATCTCTACTTGAAATTCATCCACCATCCGATTCACCGTGGTGGTATTCCAAAATGGACCGGACCAGTTGCTCCAGAAGAAACTCGCCCCTTTGACCATCATCGGTCGATTCGTTTTGGAGCCGTTAATCTTGTTTCCACTTGCTTTCATTTCACCGAAATAGCTTACAGGGTTTGCGCAGGCAGCTGCAGAAGCGGGCGTTGCAGGTATGACCGCTTGAAAAAGCAGCGTTAATAAGCTGAACAGTAGGATCATGGTTAACGACTTAGTGAATGAATTGAACGACATTTTCATAATTCTCTTCTCCCTTTAATATGGCATGGTTACGCGAAAAACTTCGGCAAGTAGCCCCGATATTCATCAGCATATCGGCTGGATTCAAGAACAGTGACAGTATACAGACTAGTTAGCGAAAACGTTTTAGATTTTAATACCAATTTACTAGTTTTGTATCTTTCGCAAAAAGCATAAATTATTGATTTCAAAGAAGAATATGAAATTTGATCAGTCGGCATCAAGCTCTTAAAGCTTTATTATCGAAAACGTTTTCGATAATAAAAAAGAAAATGTTAGTGAAACCTCCTGTTCCCATAGATTCAACTATTAACATCTCCAGGCTTGCCTTAGGTTTACAACATATCTCCCTACGTCTTCCGGGTCATCACCTTCTTTCAAAATCATAACTATTCTAGTTTCCTCCCCTCTGACGCAATATGAAGCTTTCCCTTTTGTCCATAACTCGGGAATGAAACAAGAACGAGCAGAAGAATGTTTGATTCAAGGAAACTTATGTTAAGCGCTTACATCATAATTAAAATACAATTTGTTTTTGTGTTTGTCAATTCTTAAAAAACTATTCCTTATACTGTCCTGTCGAGTCTCGTACAACCAGATCTGCCGGGACAATCTCCGTCGGCGGTGAATAATCGGGATTCTCAATCATTCGGATGAGATGCTCTCCTGCTTTCATTCCCATTAGAGTAATGTTCTGATTGATCGTCGTAAGCTTAGGCATGGTCAGCTCCGCATAGAACGTGTTGTCAAACCCAACGACGGAAATGTGCTCAGGTACTCGCTTTCCGATTTCGCGAATTGCTTCGATCGCACCAGTCGCCATATAGTCTGAAGAGCAGATCACGCCGGACGGTGCTTCCGGAAGCTGTAGCAGGCGCTTCATCGCCTTATATCCACCTTCAATGCTGTATTCCTCTACCTCAACATATTTGGCATAGTAAGGAAGATCGTTCGAGCGCAGCCCTTCCTGATACCCGGAAAATCTCGTTTGACCAACCAGACATCCCAAATCCCCGGAAATAAAGGCGATGCGTTTATGTCCAAGTTCCACCAAATGCTGAACACCTAAGTAAGCACCTCTGCGATTGTCGGCTGTTACATAGCCGGTTCTAGGTCCCAGCAGATCGGTATCAATCATCATCGTCGGCATCTCAGCCTGAAGCAGATCCAAAAAATTTTGATTAGTTCGATCGACACCAAACATGACAACTCCATCTACATTGCGGCTGATGCAATGCTTAGTGAAGGTATAATCGGGATTACTAAGATTCGGTGATAGAAAGAGCAGGTCATAACCGCTATCTTCAAGAGACTTTCTTAACCCATCAAGAAGCTCCGAAATAAAAGGATTCGTGAAGAAATCCAGCAGGAACATCCCGACCGTCCAGGAACGCTTTTTCACGAGGCTTCGGGCAACCACATTCGGCTGGTAGTTTAGCAATTCAATCGCCTTGTTTACCTTATTCCTCGTTTTGCTGCTGACATCAGAATAATTATTAATCACTTTGGATACCGTTGCCACTGATACCCCTGCTTGTTTGGCCACCTCATGGATAGATGCCACTACACTCACCCCAAACCAAAATAAACGAATTCACACACAGTACATAACCATTTACTATATATTATACGCGATGCTCAGCCTCATAGGAAACGTTCAGTAATATCGAATAAACAAAAAAAGTCGCCAATATGGCGACTTCCAAGCGTATATGTTTTTGTCCATTGATAACAGTGACAACAAGTTTACCCTTTTCTTCTTTGTGCATTTTTAACTTCCTTTGCTTCTAGTTGATCTCCAAATAGTCAATGTATGCATCCCATGTTTCGTTTTCAGCTGTTAGAACGAGCTCAATCTCTTGATTTCCGGCTCCATGGCTGACATTGGTTAGAGTATAGACCGCGGGATTGCTCCCGCCGAAGTAGAAGGTCCCCTTTGCCTGTCCACCGATTTTTAGATCGACTCTGGCCATGTTGGAATTACTTGAAGCACCACGGAGTGAAAAATGATGGGTGCCGCTCGCAAAATATTGCGTGTACTTCACCAAATCATTGTTAGAATATAAAGCAACTCCGTTGAACGGCAAACTGATATTCCCGGTGTACTGACCGCCTTTGGTCATACTCTCGACTTCCACTTTTGTACCTGCGCTTGGAGGAGATGTAGAGCTGTCAGGCGCCACCGCGCGACCGGTGGTCGGCGAGATCATGCCAGAGCATAGGCTACGGCTCTTGAGATTTTGTGCAATCTGCGGGATCGCTTGGAGCGTCGTCTGGTACTGGTCATGCATAAGGAGCACGTCGCCGTTTTGCAACCTGTTCGCAGACGCTACGATTTGGGCCGTAGTGGCACCATTCCAATCCTGGGAATCAACGCTCCACAGCACTTCAGTAAGAGCATTTTGGCTCTCGATGGATTTCAAGGTCGAGTTGGTCGCACCGTACGGCGGACGGAACAGCTTTGGTGCAGTTCCAGTAATCGACTGGATCGCCTGCTGCGTCCGTGTGATTTCTGACGACATTTGCGAGCTACTCAACGTAGTCATATCCGGATGCGTATAGGAGTGGTTACCGACCCACATGCCTGCGTCCGCTTGGTCCCGTACCAGAGACGGACTATTCTGCGCGTTTTGCCCGATGTTGAACATCGTTGCGCGCAAACCGGCCTGCTTCAGAGCCGCAAGCAGTTTTGTCGTGTTACTGGTATTTGGGCCATCGTCGAACGTCAAACCTACGTAACCGTTCGCGCAACTCGCATCGGCAGCACTGGCGACAGACATCATCGGTACGGAGAACAATGTACCGATAAGCATCAGAGCCATTGTGCCTTTTACTAGCTTTGCTTTAAGCATAAAAGTATCTCCTATTCATATAGTATTTGTTTTCACCAAGATTTGGACTGAAAGATTTTCCGTTTGCATTCCCCTGCTCTGCTACGGGTTTAATTGCCAAAAACAGCCACGTATCTATTAATTGTAAACGTTTACAGATAGTATTTTATCATCGAATTCTTCATATTTAACCTGCAAAGAATTAACCTTATACTATAAAATGTTTAGTTTTTTGTATAAAAAAGCTGACATCATGATGTATCAATGTCAGCTCTATAAAAATTATTATTTCCTATTAATGATCCAAGGAAGCCTTTTCTCCCTTGAACACGATCATAAAAATGGCACCGCCTGTAATTACTACAGCTAGAAGTAGTAACGTTAAATTGCAGTATAAATATGCTGCAACGTCAGTAACGATTGGGAAAATAGAAAAGTTGAACCTCAGCTGTGTGAGCAGTCCGCCTACAACTGCGATACCGATCCCTTCCGCCAAAAAGCAGGAAAAATTCAAAAAACCCATACCTGAGCCAGATTCGTCAACACTTAGCGAGCCTGCCACAATGGTTGAGATGACCGTTTTGACAAAGGATAGTCCACCAAAAATCAAAACCAATGCTCCTGAGATGATCCAGGGGCTACGATCGGCAAAAAGTGAAACGATTAAAAGACCCGACCCCAGAAGCAATAACCCTGCAACCATGACAAAACGAGCTCCCTGCCTATCGACCAAAGAACCGCCAACGATCCCGAAAAGAATCACGCTAATCGTTCCTGGAAACAGAACACCGCCTCCAATAAGGCTTGTCGACATCTGGTGCACTTCTCTCATCATATAAGGGATCATAGACATGAATCCTGCAACGGTTCCTAGAAGTATTCCACCTACAAATACACCGACAATAAATCTTCTCCTCTTAAATAAAGCTGGTTCTATGAAAGGTTCCTTAGCTCTTCGAATTCTCAGCACAAATCCTATGAAAAGAATGACACTGATGTTCAAATACCACCATTCGTAATGTGTCGTAAATAAAGTGAACGAAACCGTTCCAAGAACAAAAAGCAGGCCTCCCGGAACATCAAGCCCACCTTTTTTCACAGGTTCGTCAGAGAGCGTCCGTAAGAAAAACGGTAGTGTGACTAGCGTCATCATGGGCAGGAAAAACAGATAGGACCAATGTACATAGTCCGCGATCCAGCCTCCAAGTATAGGACCAAAACCTTCTCCCAAGGCAACGGTCGATCCAATCATACCAAAAGCTTTTCCTTGATGCTGCATTTCGATACTTTTGGTAACGATGACCATAATCAGTCCAGGGACAGCAGAAGCACCTGCTCCTTGGATAAATCGCGCGGCAAGCAAAATCGGGAACCAGGCATGAAAAAGCAAGCCGATTAGCGATCCCCCGCCGTATATCATCATACTGATGAAAATCAGTTTTTTTACGCCGTAAATGTCCGATATTTTTCCGTAAACGGCCGTTCCTACGGCAAAAGAAAGAATGAAGCTGGTATTAACATAATTTGCAGCGGATGGCTTAATTCCAAATTGAGCGGCAATGTCGGGCAACGATACGTTGAACACCGTCTCATTCAATACGCTGAAAAATGCAAGCACGCACAGCCAAATCAAAGAATTAGGAATACGTTTCTCAATCGATTTTTCCATTATGCAAACCCCTTAAAAATACCAGGGATTACGCAGTTTATAGGGCCAGTGATGCGTTATCCCCTTTAATTTGTGCCCTTCTTTTCACTTTGTACTTCATTCTAACGCCTCCACAAAATAAAAGTAAAAATCTGTTTAATTGCAATTACCTAACCATATTATCACTAAAATAATAAAAATATCACCTGTTATTTTTGACGATAATCATTTCATGACGAAGTAAAGCAAAAACGGTTAGTTCCTACTCGTTGGATAACAATGTTTAGCCTCTGCGCTATCTTATTAACGCAATCTCCTACTTATTTATTTTCAATGGTAGATCATCAAAAACATATATGGAACTAAGTTGTTTGTTTGGAAATCGTCGCAAAATATTTTACAACTATCTCGCGGAATTCCTGAGCAGCCTGCGAAATATACCGATTCCTGTTCCATAATAAAGCAATTTCCCGTATCAATTCGTGATTCTCTACCTGGAGGTATTTGAGATGTTCCTGCGAATTTCGTGCCGTGCTCGGTATGAAAGCTATGCCAATTTCGGCTTCCACAAGAGTACTAAGCCTTGCAGGTTCATCCCCCTCATACACATATTTAGGCACAAATCCTTCCGACATGCATACAGAGTCCACTAAATCACGAGTACCATAGCCTCTCTTTACGCCGACAAACCATTCTTCCCTTAGCTCTGTCAAGGATACGCTATTTCGATCCGCAAGCCGATGCCCCTTTGGAACAGCTACAAGAATGGGGTCGATACATACGATTTTACATTCGATGTCATTCCCTTCAACAGGAGGTGAGGATAAGCAAAAATCAACCTCCCCTCTATGAAGAAGTGTAACCATTTCCTGCGTGGTCAGCATTTGCACATGAAATTGAATATAGGGTCGTTTTCTCCGAAACTCTCTAAGGATATTTGGCAATGTGCTTGCAGTGGTCACAGCTAATTCGAGAGTTCCAAGTTCTGGATTGGATAAGTCGCTAAGCTCCTGCTTCCCTTGTTCTAATTCAAACAAAGCCCTTTCTGCACGGTGAAGAAATTTGCTCCCGAACTCATTCAATCGCAGTTTTCTCCCTGTTCGATCGAATAAAGGGACCCCCAGATCTTCCTCCAAGCGTTGAATCGTTTTGCTGAGCGACGATTGAGTAACGTGCAGACTTCGTGCAGCTTCTGTTACATGTTCCAAACGAGCTACAGCGAGAAAATATTGCAGTTGAAGAAGTTCCAAATCGCATCCTCCATTCATTCCCTCAAGTCAATGAGATTATAACATCAAATGCATTGGAATGAATAATCGATTTCGAGTACGATGACATTAATTCGCTATAGGGGGACCAGAAATGAGTGTTCGCAGCTGGTGGTTAATGATTTCAGTTGGTCTAGGGATACTATTGAATCCATTAAATTCTTCGATGGTTTCTGTTGCTATTCCAAGTCTGCAAAAGGTATTTCGCCTTGACTTTACAGGTGTTTCCTGGATTATTTTTTCTTTCTATATTGCAAGCAGCATCGCTCAACCTGTCATGGGCAAAGCCAGCGATTTATTCGGTCGTAGAAAGATATTTCTTACAGGTCTTGTTGTATCATTCATTGCATCATTACTAGCCCCATTGTCACCAAACTTTGGATCGCTCATCGTGTTCCGCATTGTGCAATCCATCGGAACAAGCATGATGGTTGGGGTTGGAATGGCCATTGTTCGAATCCATATTACAGAGAAACAAGCGACTGCGCTGTCTGTTTTGTCCATTTTCCTATCAGGAGCGGCAGCAATTGGACCCTTTATTGGCGGGGTTTTGATTCATTGGTGGAATTGGCCTGCCATCTTTTTCATCAATATTCCGTTTGTGGTAGCCAGCTTTCTATTGGCTTGGAGGACTATTCCTAAGGACGAATCACCAACATCCGTTGCACGCAACATGTCCTTTCGTAAATGGTTTGATTTAATTGATGCAAGAGGAATCCTGCTCTTCACATTAGGGCTGGTTGCCTTGCTCGTTGGATTACTCTCGGCAAAATCATCTGGGCATATCTCGTTAGAAAACGTCATTGTCGGGTTAATAGGCCTCGGTGCGCTGGGGGCATTCGTACGATATGAGTTAAAAGCGACGTCACCCTTTATTCCTTTACGCACGTTCGCCAAATATCCTGCGTTGACTTGGGTTAATGTCGAATTCATGTTCGTTAACGTACTCTATTACTCGCTTTTTTTCGGGCTTCCGTCCTACTTGCAAGTGGTAAGGCATGTAAGCGAGTTCCAAACAGGGATTCTCATGCTAAGCTTAGGCTTGTGCTCGCTAGCTGCTTCTCCAATAGCAGGACGATGGATTGATAAATCAGGACCCAGACCGGCATTACTGGTATCCGCAATCCTGATGACATTGGGATCTGTGTGGCTTGTAACATTAAATCCAACTTCTCCGGTGATCAGCGTGTGTTTGGCTTTGGCTGCATTCGGTATTAGCAACGGACTGAACAATGTAGGTATGCAAGCAGCCTTGTTCCAAAGTTCTCCAAAAGAAATAATCGGTGTAGCATCCGGATTGTTTAATACATCAAGATATCTGGGAACCATTTTCTCTTCATTGTTGATAGGTATCGTAATGGGAGGTAAGTTCAGCTTCGAGGGATTTCAAGTGCTTGGGATTGTCCTTACGGTAATTGCATTGACTTTGGTATTCATGAGTCGGCGACGCCGGGAGTCAGGACAATTGCGAGAGTCATAGGTTCACCGTTTCTTCAAATAAACCCCTCTACTCTTTATTTAACGTTAATTTTTCAACGAAAGAGAAAGGAGTTTAGTTAAAAAACAGCCGAGCGATCGGCTGTTTTTGGTAGCGATGGGTAAGTGACAATAATTCCAGTTCACAGCCCTAATCCAGCTCTCAAATCCCTTTATGCAAAGGTAAATTAGCTTGTCTCATCAGGACAGTCATTTGCGCTCGATGGTGTGCTTGATGCATTACGGTAAAACGCAGTGAAGCCCTGTTCGCAGTAAAAATATTAAAAAATAGTTGGCACCATTCCCCCATCTATACGGATTGGAGAGCCCTTAAATGCGGCTGCATAAGGACTACATACAAATGTAGCTAGTCTACCTATTTCTATAGGTCTAATAAATCGTTGTATTTCGGATTGAGGCAGGTTTGCGGCCATAAATTGTTTCTCTTTTTCTAAAAAAGTCATATCATCATTGGCATAAATATCTTCAATAATTTGGTGTACATTTTCAGAAAGCGTTGGTCCTGGCATAATCGTATTGACTGTAACTTCTGCTCCTATTGTTAATTTAGATAAGCTTTTTGACAGTGATAACAGCATCGATTTGGTCATACAATACTGTGGCATTTGCCCTGAAGGCATGATTGCTTCTTCACTCGCAATAAAAATAATACGGCCATAATTGTTTTTCAACATTTTAGGTAAATAAAATTTAGATAATCCGTTTGCAGCAAGAACATTAGTACGGAAATATCTTTCCCATACTTCATCGTCAACGTCTTCATATTGCATAATTTCATAAATCCCCATATTATTCACTAAGATATCGATATTGGGGTATTTTTCAAACAAAACCTCCCTCTGCTCCAGATCCACAATATCGGCTGTAGCATTTTGAGGAAAGGTCGTTGGAAAATTTGATTTTATTTCATTTACAGTTTGTTCTACCTCTTTATTATTCCGTCCATTAATAAGTACATTCACACCTTCTTTAGCAAGCTCAATGGCTATTGCTTTACCTATACCTTTTGTAGACCCTGTAACTAAAGCTGTTTTATTGTTTAATCCCATATCCATAATACTTTTCTCCCTCTCATTCGTTTATCTTTGCTGGTAAGCGAATTCTTAGCTTATTTTAAAACAACCTTAAGCTCTGGTATCTGATTATATTACCTTGGGCAGCAATGCTCAGTAACTAGCATATAGCGCCAAAGTTCTTGTTTAACACGCCAGATGAATAAGGTCAGTAATTACAAGCTCTCTGTAGAATGAATGGAGTTGGGAAACTATTAATAGATAGTCGATCTTCCTAGCGATTCTTTTGATATCGAGTTGGTATCTAAATGTGTAGTGCGCCAATTTGAAGGAGTATCCCCTTCCCAAAGACGAAAAGCGCGGTAAAATGAGTTCTGGTCTTCATATCCAATCAAAAAGGCCACTTCTTTTATATCAAGCGAGGGATCTGCCAAGTATTCTAGTGCCTGCTCATGTCTAGCTTGTGTTAACAGTTGTTTAAAGCTCGTATTGTCGTCAGTAAGCCGGCGCTGCAAGGTACGATCGCTCATTCTGAGCTCCTTCGCCACAGCCTGAATGTCGGGGCGTCCTCCGGTGAGGCTACGTTTTATAATCCATTTGACCGCCTCAGTAATTGAGCGGCTGCACTGTTCATCCAGCGACCGGTCCAGAGCGGGTGTGAGAATCTCTAACAACTCTTGGTTGTATGAGACAAAAGTTCGGTCCAGATCTCTTCGATATAACGTCAATCGATTACATTTTGCACCAACCTGGACACTACACCCAAAATAAGCTTCAAGAACCTGCACATCTCCCATGGATTGCGAAAATTCTACGAGCTGCGCCGTCAAAGGCTGGCCAGTGCCTCGGCGCCCAAGCTCCAGAAGACATGCAAGTGTAATACCCGTCAGCATCGGTGGACCGGGCTGTTTGGTATATAGCCATTCCAGTTCTATGGTACAGTGCTCCCCTCCTCAGTGACACGTAAGGTTTCGGGAGGACATAGTTGTTTGTACCGAGCCATTCGGTTTAGAGCGTCGCGGTAGTCACGAGCGTGGTAAGTCGCTAAGACGGTCGGTGGGTACTTCGCTGTCTCAAAGACAGTTGCAAGCTTAACGATTCCTTTTGCAGTGTCACCAATGAGATCGGAATATGCCTGCCAGATCGCGAGATATTGTACGCTTGTGACTACGGGCTCATGAATAATGGTGAGCGGCAGTCTTGCTTTACAAGCTACGTCGTGAGCGGAAATTCCTAATTGATACAAACCTGTCCAAAATCCTGGTGGAATTTTAATATGGTCAGAAGTATGAGACTTCTTCATACATAGAGACCTCCTTTATTACTTCCATTTTACCTACTAATTGCACTCTCTGATCATTCCAGTATAGTGAATTTTGTTAATATATGCTTACTGAATGTTTGACCACCATAATAAAAAAGCAACCGGCATACCGGTTGCTTTTGAGTCATTTCTACTTCCAAGTTTATTTTCAAGAACATCAGGGTGTATCAACGTGTATGTTAAATTACTATGTTAAAGTATTCTATATTCATAACACCTGGCAGCATAAGAAGATTTTGTATCTAAAAACCTGTAGTATACTGTTTCGGGATCGTTATTTCTTTTTTCAAGTTTGTTGCGGCTTCAAGAGCCCAGTAAGGATTTCTTAACATTCCTCTCCCGACAGCCACAAGATCTGCATCTTCATTTCCTACTACAGCGTTAGCTAGGATCGGATCATCGAGTCTTCCGACTGCAATGACTGGAACTTCGAGTGCTTGTCTGATTTCTCGAGCAAGTGTCACTTGGTATGCTGCGTGACTGCCTGGTCTACCCCACGCAGCGATAGGTCCTTCCCCGCCTGAAGAAATATCAAAAATATCTACTCCTGCTTGTTGATATTCTTTGGCAAAAGAAATGCTTTCTTGAATGTCGTATCCTCCTGCTACGTATTCTTTAGCGGAAATGCGCATGATAAGCGGCATGTCTTCCGGCATCTCTGCCTTGGCTGCCTGAATAACTTCTCGACCAAATTTCAGGAGATCTTTCCCGTATTCATCATCTCTTTGGTTGGTAAGAGGAGAGTGAAATTGATGGATTAAGTATCCGTGAGCTCCATGTAATTCAATGGCATCAACTCCGGCCTTCACAGCACGTGCTACAGCACCGCGGAACTTCTCCACCATTTCATTAACTTCTTGTGTTGAAAGAGCTCTAGGTAATTTAGATTTCTCATCAAATGGAATAGCGGACGGAGCAACAGGCACTTCAGCATCTTCTGCTTTACGTCCAGCATGAGCAATTTGGATACCTACTTTTGCTCCATAACTATGGCAGGCATCTACAATTCTTTTCAATGCAGGAATTTGCTCATCAGACCACAATCCCAGGTCAAAGTCAGAAATACGTCCATCTGGTTCTACATCAGTCATTTCAACTATAATGAATCCAGTTCCACCAATTGCACGACTTACGTAGTGCATGAAATGCCAATCGGTAGCTATACCATCTTTCTTGTCAACAGAATATTGACACATTGGAGGCATGACGACCCGGTTCTTTAATTCCAAGCCTTTAAATTTATAAGCACTAAATAAATCTTTCATTAAGAAAGACCCCTTTCTAGGTTTTATAGTGAACACTATATTAAATGCATGCACATGCATATAATACAGCATGCATTTTTTATTTGTCAACTACCGTTTAAACTATGCATTTACGTAAATAAAGGCCCAGAGATTGTATTCTCTAGACCTAGGGTTAAATTTTACTCTATTCAGACATTAAATTTCGTATTAAGTTTTAATTTTATATGAAAGAATTATATTTTTTCAATGAGTGATTGTAATTTTTGCTTCAACTCATCTTTTGAAAGGACTGACTCCAGAATCTGGTTGAAGGTTTCGAGCGCTCTATCAAATTTCTTTTCACCAAAATCGGTCATGCTTGTATAGATTCCCCGACGATCATCTTCACATATATGTCTTTGCAAAGCTCCGCAGCTTTTTGCTTCCATTCTGACTACCAGTCTAGATAATGCACTTTGGCTTAACCCAACCATCTCTTGTAAATGCTGCAATCTCAATTTCTTTTCCTCGGTTTGAGATAAGAAATACAGAACCAAAAATTCATTTAAGGATAAACTATAGTTTTCTTGAAGTGCATGTTCCAATTCATCGTTTATGTTCGATTGGAGTTTAGTAAGGACAGCCAAATATTTAAAAGTTCGATAGTATTGTTGTTATGCATTTCGACTCACCCGTTCTATTCTAAAGTATAAATAACACATATTATAGGAGTCATTATAGGGAATAATTAATTCTATCAGGGTTACCGGAAATGGTCAAAACCCTTAAGAACAGATAGAGGTTATAAAAAATCCTTTCTGAAGCAGTGACTTAAGTGGTCAACACAAAAACACCTTTCAAAATCGGCCTCCCTTTTAGAAATGGAAGCATTCTCCTGAAGGTGTTTTTGTTTTGAAACCCATTGTAGTTTACTAATTATTTATGGTCAGATACTCTTTTGCGCATTCCAGCCAGTCCCAGTAACCCAAGTAAGCCAATCCATCCCCAATCCATATCGTTGTCATTATCTACGGCGTTTGTTCGTACACTGTTAGCGTTGTAGGTTGAATTGTTGTTGTGATAAGCGTTATTAGCTGTGTCATTGGCCACATCTACATTTGCACTTTGTGCTGATGAAGGAACGACTAAAGCTGCAAAGAAGAACATGGAAGCTACAGCAGTGACTATTTGTTTTTTCATAAAAAGGAATCCTCCCTGAAAGTGTGATGCATATAATTTCTCCAAAAAACTGCTCCTTATTCCATTGTGTAATTACAAATTTATGTGGATACTTTTAATCATTAATTGGAACTATAAGATCGGTGTAAAAAATATTAAAGGAGCGGTTATGATGGGAATATTAAGTGGAAATCCAAAAGATGAACCTATGCACTATGGTGAAATTTCCGGTGTTTGGCAATTTTCATTGGCCGCAAAAGGAGCTCTGTCTTTCTACCAAGCATTCCTGAATCATGCAGGAGATAAGGATTTGAAAAAAATATTGGATGCACTCATTGATCAAGCGAAACTTGAAATTAAAGAGTGTGATACACTCCTTACTGATAATGGGATTGCTCCAGCGCCAGCCTTACCAGAAAGACCTCCAGTGAAACTTGAAGATATTCCTGTTGGTGCGCGCTTTACTGACCCGGAGATTGCTGCTAAAATTGCGTCTGATACCTCATTGGGACTGGTGGCTTGTAGTCAAGTGATGGGGCAATCCATTAGAGAGGATATAGGGGCCTTGTTTGCAAAATATCATGCTACCAAAACTGCTTTAGGAGTTAAGATTCTTCAAATGACTAAAGAAAAAGGATGGCTGGTGCCTCCTCCCCTTCAAGTGAAAAGACCTGAAGCTGTTGAAGTTTAAAAATAGATTAAATCGCTTCTAGCTATATTCAGAACAGATTGAAAGTTAAAACAATAACCCCCATTATCCTTAATATGAGGACAATGGGGGTTAGATTTGTTTACAATTCATTAAATATCTCTTCGAATCACGCTTTTGTTCGCTGCCGCCTCAAAAATTGTCTCAATCAGCACCAGTACACGGTGCACTTCTTCGCTTTTGATCGCAAGCTCGGCTTTTCCTTCAATGGTGGAGACAAAATTTTCGTAAAAGCTTTCTGCAGCAGCAGGTATTTTCTCAATCGGGAACTTAAGGGTGGATTCCTCAGACGGAGGTGCCATCGTTTTGGTCAATCCTTGACCTGCTTGAATCGGTTTGGGTTCCACGTGAGCGACATCTGGATTCCGAGTGACAATCTCTCCGCTCAAATCCCAATCCTTGATCACTGCGGTTCCTTCGGTTCCTTTAACATACCAACGCGGCAACTTTACGTAATTCGTTGTACCTACTTCAATGACCGCTGTAAGACCGTCCTTAAACTCAATGAAGCTACTAAAGCCGTCATCCACTTCTGTCCCCAAAATATAACTTAAGGTAGCGGTCACACTTTCGATTTGACTGTCCGTAATCTGAAGTAGCTGATCCAACAGATGCACTCCCCAATCCAGCAGCATTCCTCCACCATACGCCTTCAATTGCCGCCAATCGCCTGGAATGCCGTTAGCTCCCTGAACCCGCGATTCCAGATGGAAAAGATCGCCAACAGTCTTCTTACTGATTAAATCTTTGACAATACGGAAGTCTTCATCCCATCTGCGATTCTGATGTACTGTAAACAGACGATTTTCTTGCTTGGCCACCTCGACAATATCTAAGAAATCTGCGCTCGTGATCGTAACGGGCTTTTCACAAATAACATGTTTGCCAGCTTGCAATGCTTGGATTGCAATTTCTTTATGAACGTCATTAGGCGTTGCTATTAATACAATATCTACGTCCTGATCGCCGAGAACGGCATCTAGACTGGCATAAGTTTTATAGCCGGCTGCTGCAGCCAATTCCATCCGATAATCGACAATATCATATACACCGCCAATGGCAAGCTGCTCAATAGGTTCAATTAATTGAACGTGGTAGCTTCCCATACCTCCATAACCAATAATAACTACATTGTATTTCCGATTGTCCATTTTCATTTTCCTTCCACTCCTAAATTGAGCCACCACCTATCAAACGGTTGCTCACGGATCGAATTCAATTGTAAATCGGTTACTGCCATGCAGGTCATCCGTAAGATGTTATTGCATACGCTTTCATTATAAAGGAAATCTTTCCCCAAAAAAAGGGGGATATTAAGATCTAGGGGATTCAGTATTGGATAAATACTCACTCAAGATTTCCTGCATTGACTTCTTTGAATTTTGAAACTGTTTTATTCGATGACCATTAGCACCAGACGGGTGAGGGAACCCCCACAGAATTTTCTTTTCTTGAATTTTCTGTTCATCAAGCAAGCGACGAAGAACAGTCTCGACTGACTTTCCTAATGGAATAATAAGTGGATAATCCAAACATTCTAATTCAGGAAGAAAAGATTCAAGCACTGCTCCATACAAAAAAGCATGATTAATCATGGAAGGTTGATGTCCATTGTAATTCTCTTTATTTACGAAGACTGGAAAACGAATTAAGGAAGTTGTATGTAACAACGAGCAATCTGAATCAAATAGTTTACGTACATGCGACACTTTCAAAAAATCATGCAATCCTATTTCTTGAAGCATATTTATTAAGTTGTCTCGCATGGAACCAGCCATCCTAGCTGCAAATTTGGCTTTTTTACAAGCTTCCTCATATGACTGTTGATCCTTCAAAGTTACTATGGCAGTTCGAAAGGCAATTTCCATCTGCTGCCAACCGGGTGTAATACCAACTAGCACTACTTTCGCGGAAGAATTGATATATTCATTATGCGGGGAATAGAACATTTCAACGTCTCCCGAAGACTTTAATTTGAAATCATTAATCAGTAATTCGTTTTTAGAATACTTTTGCTTTACCGGTAACGAATTCATCACAGCAACTATACGCTTTTGATGAGTGGAACAGATCAGGTTACATCCTCCTTACGAGCTTATATTTGAGTATATATTACAGTTTTACAAGAGAGGTGTTCTTCACACCCCCCACATGTATTTACCAATAAATATCCATCCTTATTGTGGCTGTAAGTTTGCGTAGCTCAGCTCTTTCTATCTTCTTGGGTAATTAAAGAACTGTAAGCGGGAATCGTCACCGTTTCTTTCCTTACTTTAGCATCCTTTGAGGTAGAGAAAACCACTTTCCGCTTTTCCTTATCTCGATCTTTCATCTGGATGGTAACCGGCTCTCCTGACAGATTATGATATACATACAATGTTTCTTTGCCTGAAGAACGTTCGTATGCCGTCACGCTGGCAGAACCTGCTTGGATCGGCTCTAGACTGTCGCTGCGAAGAGCCTCATGTTCTTCCCTCAGACGGATAAGCGTGCGGTAGCTTTCCAGCAGAGAATCATTGTCCCGCAACTGCGCTTCCACCGATACTTCGCCTTTGTTGTATTTGGGTTCCTCCCACTTTGTTTGACCGAGGCCTTCTCCCTTGTACCAGCGCATAGGCTCTCGAAGATACTCATCGGGCTTCTCTCCCTTCATGCCGATCTCTTCCCCATAATAGAGAAACGGCTGACCCGGCAACGTCAAAAGAATGGATGCAGCCAGCTTGGCTTTTCGTACATCCCCGCCCAGCTCGCTCATAACTCGGGTTTGGTCATGATTGCTTAAAAATGGAGCATCGAGTGCCGCCTTATTGTATGATTTGTACAGCTTCAGCGTTTTCTCGGAGAATGTAGCAATACCTTGATCTCGACCGTTTTTCACAGAGTTCAATATCGTTCCGCCCAGGTCAAAATTAAACAGAGAGTGGAGCGATTCGTAATAAGGAGCTATTGTCTCCGGTTTATCCCATACCTCTCCTGCCAGATATACGTTTGGATTTATCTTTTCCATCTCGGAACGGAATTCATTCCACCACGTAATGTTTTTATCGGCACCGTCCTTCGTTTGCCCTTTAAAAATATGCATCGCCGCATCAAGCCGGAAGCCGTCTGCACCTTGCTGTAGCCAATACTTACCGACTTTGATCATTTCCTTGCGGACTTTGGGATTATCAAAATTCAGATCCGGCATCCCGGACCAGAAGGTACCGTAAAAATACCCTTCGCCATTCGGATTCTTATGCCATACCTGCTGGCCCCATGATCCCTTTTCATCCAGGTTTGTATTCTCATCAGCCCATACGTAATAGTCATGGTATTTGCTTTGCGGGTTGGCACTAGCCTCCTTGAACCAAGGGTGCTCGCTACTTGAATGATTGATAACAAGGTCAATGATCACCTTGACACCTTTTCTTTTTGCTTCTTTCGTCAAGGTGCGGAAATCATTCAGATTCCCGTACTGCGGGTCCACTTGATAGTAGTCAGTTACATCATATTTATGGTAGCTTGGAGACGGATTCAGTGGCATGAGCCAGAGGCCGCTGACCTGCAAATCCTTACCCGAACGGGGATTGCCGTCGTTTAAGTAATCAAGCTTTTGCGTAATACCTTTTAAATCACCATGTCCGTCCCCGTTCGAATCATAAAAAGAATTGATATAAATTTCGTAAAACACGCCGCTTCCAGCAGAATTCGGAGGCTTATGCCCGTTCATATCCTGCTCGGCCATTGCACTTGAGGCGAACATCGTGAGCATAGGCACCGTTAACAGGATCGTGGACCATTTTCTTAAGCGTTTGTTACGAGTCAAAACATATCAGCTCCTTTAATTGTTATGGGTGCGCCTTCATTATAAAGAAAAACCACCCAAAAAAAGGGGATATTATTATCTATTATAGTGGAAAATATCGATTTTATTGTTTGATGTCTGTATCGAACAAACTGCCTGGGTTAGAGGATCTTTTTCTGATCCTTAACCCAGGCAGTTTGCTTGCAAGTCTATTTTTATCCTTTTACAGCGGAACCTACCGTCATCGCCCGCTCCACTTGTTCACTCAAGAACAGATACACGAGTACCATCGGTAAGGAGGCAATAGTCATAACAGCCCCCATGGCTCCCCAATCTGTACTATAAGAACCTTGGAAGAAAAGCAAGCCTAGCGGCAATGTCTTCATATTTTCATCAGAAATGAGAATATAGGCCAAAGTGAACTCATTCCAGTTGTTCAAAAATTGAAAAATGGCTACAGTTGCAATTGCAGGTAATGCAAGGGGTACAATGATTTTCAGGAACAGTCTATAAATATTAGCTCCATCCATGCATGCTGCCTCTTCTATCTCCTTAGGGATTCCTGTAAGGAACCCATAGAAAATCATGGACGAGAAAGGAAGGCCAATTGCGATATAAGGAAGAATAAGAGCTCCATACGTATTCGTTAGATTAAAATCGCGAACCAGAATCGCCAGCGGTATCATGATAACCTGAAGTGGCATAAACATTCCTATGGTCATATAAGTCCGGACAGTAGAACGAAATCTCCACCTCATACGAGCCACTGCGAAGGCAAACATCAGAGCTAGTAAAAGGATAAACAGAGTCGAAATCGTTGATACGACCAGACTGTTCAGAAAGTAACGGGGAATATTAAATTGTGTCCAGGCATTAATATAATTTTCGTATCGAAAATGCGTTGGCAGTCCAAATGGGTTAGAGACGAAGATCTCATCGTTGTTCTTTAACGAGTAGGATACCATCCAAAACAACGGGTAGACCGAAACAATTAGATACAACCACAGTGGTATCTGCAGGGCAGCATGTCTGAACTTGCTCAAAGCGGTTTTACTCATTTCGTTCTCCTTTTCAATACACGCCTCATCAGGCGGTTTGTCCGCGGTCGAACAGCTTATTGATAACTACAGTTGCCAATAACGAGATTAATACAAGCAGCACGGATACAGCACACGCATAACCATAGTTGCTCTCCATAAAAGCATAGCGATAAATCATGAATGTCATTGTGTAGTTTGTAGTGCCGGGCCCACCATTTGTCATAATCAGCATCTGCACAAACGCCCCTATTCCAGAGGTTATCGCGATAATGAAGCAAAATTTGTATGTTTCCCTCATTAAAGGAAGCGTAACATGCAGATGCGCTTTCCATTTGCTGCAACCGTCAATTGTGGCCGCCTCAAAGTAGTCTTCGGGTATTGACTTAACTCCCGCATATAACAACGAGAATTGGTATCCCATAAACTGCCAGGCATTAACAAAGGCGATGGCAATAATGGATGTTGTTGGGGAGCTCAACCAATTTTGCTGATACGGGATGTTCAAGAGTTCAAACAGTCGGTTGATTAATCCGTTGGTTGGATCGTAGATTGCAATCCATAGCTGGCACACCACGGTTACCGATAGGACAACTGGGATAAAATAAGCCGTTTTCAGTATTTTCCGCCCGCGTGTACGTGGGTCCGCACAGATTAGTGCCAATATCGTTCCCAGTCCGATCTGAAAGACTGCCAGTACAATCGCAAAGATCAATCCGTTCTTAAGCGAAGTCCCAAGTAGAGGATCGGAGAATAATTCTCGGTAATTATTCAATCCCGAAAAGGTCAGCGTACTAAGACCATCCCAATCATAAAAGCTGCGAAGAACGGTTTGCAAAACAGGATAGATTAGAATCACGCTATACAGTATCAAAGCAGGGAGGAGAAACAGTGCGAGCGCCGGTTTGTTCCCCAAATATTTATTCATGTCTTGCTTCCACCCCTTATCTTTGGAACAGCACCCCCCAGCGCCTTATGCCGCCAAGGGTTGCCGATTCCCTGAATTCTCAGTTTTCTTTATTCAATGTGCTATTCAGATTGCTCACAAAATCGTTTTCAGAAAAGTTGTCTACCATCATATTTTGAGTATTGTCATTAATGGTGTTCTGAATTTTTGTATTGCTCAGAAGTTGAGCATATTCCTGCGCATTAGGCAGCAACTCTTTGACAACTCGCTGCATCATTGCTGGAACATTGGAGGCCATTGGCTTATCTACTTTCACTGAAACTATCGGACTTCCAAGTTGAGTGTATCTGTACTCTGCTGACTTCGAGGCAAGGAATGCCGCTACCTTTACGGCTGTTTCCTTATTTTTGCTATTCGCTGATACTGCATAACCTTGCGGAGAACCTGAGCCGTCAATAAAATATTTGGACTTCTCGTAGGTTGCTTCATCCTTTGCAGGCCAGTACATCCAGTCGACTTGATCGCCCAGCTTTTCCTGGGAACTGTAAATTTCCCATTGTCCATTCACGAACATGGCAGCTTTGCCCTGATAAAATAGGGAGGATGCCTGATCATAATTGGTGTTCGTAGCGTTGGCATCGAACAATCCGGCTCTTTGCAGTTGCTTCATTTGCTGTGCTGCTGTTACGAATGCTTCTGGCAATGCTTTTACACCCTTCTCCTCAAGTGCTCCAAATCCACGCGGCTGCTCTCTTGTAACCAGTCCGTTATAAAAAGCGGTCGTAATCCATTTTTCCTTTGCAAAGATCGACATCGGTACATAACCAGCAGCTTTTAACTTTTTCGCTGCATCGGCCATCTGATCAATCGTCTTAAGCGGTGTTTTGATTCCTACCTTCTCAAAAATGGACTTGTTGTAATAAATCATTTGGAATTCAATACCAGTTTCAGGGTAAGCATACACATGATTGTCAGGAGCTACCAAACGCGATTCAACTCCCGGGTTAAGACTCTTCTTGAATTCGGCTGTTGTGTCATAGTTGTCAAGAACCTCGACATTTTTCGATTTTGCAAAAGTTTGCAGGACAGACCAATCCGCTAAATAGACATCCGGCATGTTGCCCGTTGCCGCATATGTTTTAAGCTTCTGGCCTCCGTCCTGCACGGCAGGATCCAGTTCAATTTCTACGTTTGGCATCTTCTTTTTGAGCTCTGCCACCGCATAATCGAACGGCTTAATGGTATCGTCATCGAAATGCTGTGCATACACCTTCAATTTGATCGTTCCGTCCCCTGATCCGTTATTGGAAGAGGCTGAGTTGTCTTCGCCACAAGCAACCAATCCAACGGACATGGTGAGTACTAGCAAGGCTGCACTCCAAATTTTAAGATTTTTTTTCATTTGTTTTATCCCCCTCATGAAGAGTCTTTGATGATTGCGCTTTCATTTGCTTGACTACAGTATACCGCTGCCTCTATTCTTCTTTAAGGAATAAAACGGGTATTATCAGTAAAAAACGGGACAAATAGAGCAGCGGTCCTCCATATAGGAAAACCGCCAGGCTTAAATTGATGTGTTCTGCCTCACAAGGCAGATACTATCTCTTTTTGAGTTGCTCATATTCAGTGGGTGTCATACCAAAACGTTTCTTGAAACATTTGCTGAAATAATTGGGGTCACTGTAACCGACACTTTCAGCGATTTCTGACAGCTTCCGATTGCCTTTCAGCAGAAGCTCCTTAGCCTTCTTCATTCGGATGTGTGTAATGTGATCCACTATGGAAAAGCCAGACTCCTTGCGGAATACGCGGCGCAGGTAGCTGGGATCGACGAATACTCCGCACGACACCTGCTCAGCAGACAACTCTGCGTCTGCATAATGTTCCTCAATATAGTTGATCGCCGCCGCGAATAAATTGGAAGCCTTCGTAGGACGCATATTCTCCATCAGCAGGATCAGCTTGCGGTATAGGGCGAGCATCCAACCTTCAGCAGCCTCCCAGGAATCTAACTCTCGCAGCCGTTCGTAAGGAGACTTGTCTCCTCCGTTTTCCCATAGCTGGTCATAAGGAATGCCACGTTCACTGGCAAAAGAAAGGGCTAAAGATACGATTCCCATAAGCATCGCATCTGCGTATTCATCTCCCCATTTATATTTACTAAGCTGGCGGATTGCCTTGCGGACCTCCTCTAGCGTTTCACTGTCTTTCATTCGGAGGTCAAGCACAACCGCATCGCGTAGATGACCCAAATCAGGCATACCTGCTCTGCTATGCAACACTTCGCCGTCCTGTCCCCTTAACTCTGCACTTTCACTCTCCTGTGGAAGCACTGGTAATTTCGCTTTAATACGCTCCAACATTGAGAGCATTTCTTCTGCATTGAACGGTTTCAGCAAATAATCCTGCACTCCAGTTCGAACGGCCTTCTGTAGATATTCAAACTCGTTATGCCCGGATATGAATACAATTACGATTCGTTCGAACTTGACTTTCAACCTCTCGGCTAATTCAATTCCGTCAATAAAGGGCATATTGATATCAACGAGGGCAAGGTGCGGCTGATGCCGCTCGGCTTCCTGAAGTGCTTCCTGCCCGTTCCTTGCTTCACAGCAAACCCGAAAGCCGTGACTTTCCCAGTCTATCTTAATTCGCAGAAAGTCTCGGAACAGCGGCTCATCATCAACAATCATCACTTTATACATCTTGATGTACACTCCCCTTTGGCTGCGTTGGTAGCGACAGGTCAACAATGGTTCCCTCTCCGAGAACACTCTGCACGGATATCCCATACTCCTCGCCAAAATACAGGCTCAGCCGTTGCTGAACGCTATAGGTACCGATTGATCGTATTCCTTCTTTCGGTAAATGTCTGGACATAATGTTCTGAACTTGAATTTCGTCCATTCCCACACCGTTGTCCTCCACCCGGACGATCACCCTATCGTTCTGTGTAAAAGCGAAAATACGGATAAAACCTTTGGTTCCTTTCTTCTTAAGACCATGGTAAATCGAATTCTCGACAAGTGGCTGGAGCGAGAGTTTCGGGATCGGTGTACCCGCAAGCTCTGGAGGGATATCCACTTCATAGCGGAACACATCGGGATAACGGATTTGCAGAATAGTCAGGTAATCATCAGTAATCTGAGCTTCCTTTTCTAAAATAATGAGTTCCCGTCCTTTATTTAGCACCATTCGATAAAAATCTGCCAGCGCCTTCGTAGTATCTCTAGCCTCATCATTACGATCCAACTCATTCAGTGCATAAATGGTATCTAAAGTGTTGTACAGAAAATGCGGTTTTATTTGAGCCGTCATCAATGCGAGTTCATATTCACGCTTGCGGTTTTGCTCCTGCCTCACTTCATCCAGCAATTCCCGAATCCGTCTTATCATAAAGTTAAAAGCTTCAGCAATGGTACCGATTTCATCTTCTGTTCGGACTATCGCAACCGATTGTAAATCGCCGGCAACTACTTTTCGCATGGCTCTAGTCAGCTGTTCGAGAGGACTAACGACCATTTTGGACAGGAAGCTAGCACCGAGCCAGGAAAAAGCAAGACAAAATACGCCGATTAAGAGTGAAAGCCTTACATTTTGCCGGACATCAGCTGTAAGCAGGCTAAGAGAAACAATATTGACCAGCTTCCAACCCATCCGGTTATAATCATTGACCGTTACGAGATTGCCGCCATCCTCAAATGAACATGTTTTTGGGGACACATCAGATCCACAGCCTTGGATGGCCTCCGCTAACTGTGAACTCACTGGCTTCATCAGCATCCCATTGTCTTCTGCCACAGCCACACGCATCTCGTTATCTAAAAAATAATAAGATTTGGGCGCATCGGGATCGCTGGAACGAAAATAATCAGACAAACCTTCTTCCTTCACTAACAGAAAAAGCGTTCCATAGGGTTCGCCGGTGTCTATATTAATGACCATCTTTCCCAGCGTCAAAACCGGAGAGTTGGGATCCGGTGTTAGGAAATCTCTCTTATCCATATCAAACCAGAGTGCTTGTCCATAGCTTTCGGATTCCCTTACCCGCTTGAGCATGCTATAGACTTTACTATCATCCCCACTCTCGGTATAAGAAGCAAAAATTGTCCCTTCATTATCAATAAATACCGCCGCATCCACTTCGCGAAAGATTGATAAATCAATAGATAGACGACTTTGCATCAGGTTACCAAATTGAACACGATCTATGGCAGTATCAGGTCTAGCACCGTATGAATCATACATCCGGTTAATATTCGTGACCATAATGTTGGCCGCCGTTTCCACACTACTGAATATGTAGTCGGTCCGGGACAGGATGAGCTGAGATTCGTCAACTACGTTGCTGGTCGTTTGCTCTATCAATGAACGACTGAAAAATTGGTTGGACACAAGTCCAAGAATGAGCAGAGAAATAATGATCAGCGGGAGAAATACCGCTATAACCTTGCTTTTAAAGCGAAGGCGACCAAACCACTTACGAGCTAGGGACAGAATATTCAAATAAGACCCCTCCGTCATCAGAGAATATTCATCATGTTAACACAACTAATCTGAACAGTAGTAGAACTAAAATAATGTTAAAAAAATTCAACAATCCATCTTGAAAGTGCCAAAAGTATGTGTTAGGATAAAGTCGATTTTTAGTAAAATTATTAACTAAAAAGGTGTGAGCTCTTTGGCAACCATTAAAGACATTGCCCGCGAAGCGGGAGTGTCTGCCGCAACCGTTTCAAGGGTTTTAAATAACGATCTGTCACTATCCGTGAGTCCAGACACCAAAAACAGAATTTTTTTAATTGCTGAGCAGCTCGGGTATAAGCCTTCCCGCCTGAGGCAGTTAAAGAGGAACACGGAACGTGCCGGGAAAACGGTCTCCCTCCTGCTGTGGTGTTCCATTGAGGAGGAAAGAGACGATCCGTATTACGCCTCGATCCGCCGTGGAATCGAACTGCGCTGTGAAGAGCTTGGCCTGACATTGGGACAGACGCTGCGAGGCCGTTCATCTCTCGACACCTTGCAGAAGGTGGATGGTCTGATTGTCGTGGGCGGCGTTGATCCTGAAGAGGTGTCCAAGCTGTATCCGGACAAGAACACCATTGTCCTTGTCGACCAGTACCATGAGCAGCTGGAATACGATTCCGTACGACTCCATTTTCGGCAGGCGGTTGACCAGGCACTTGGACATCTGCTCGAGCTTGGCCACCGACAAATCGGATTTATTGGCGGGAAGAGCGATGGAGAGCGAAGGGCGCATTATTTTGAACGATTCATGCGGGAACGAGGTTTGTATAATCCGAAGTTCGTCCGCATAGGCGCCTGGAGTACTGCGGATGGGTATCTAATGATGAACGAGCTTCTAGCCGAGCAGGAACGACCGACAGCCTGCTTCGCTGCCAGCGATCCGCTCGCCATTGGAGCCCTCCGCGCCCTTCATGGACATGGAGTCAAGGTACCCGAAGATATGGCTGTTGTCGGCTTCGACGACATTGAGATGGCGGCCTTCGTGCAGCCTCCGCTAACTACTGTACGTGCCTATCCCGAACAAATGGGAAAAGCTGCCGTGCAGTTGCTCTCTGAACGGTTTGAGGGACGTGAACCACCTGCGTACAGCGTGATCGGGACTAAGCTTGTCATACGGGAAAGCTCATGCATCAACAGTAAAATCAATATTTGAGAGTCAATCGAGATGATAACCCCCTAAGGAGTGAATATCATGAACATTCATGTTAACGAAGCGCTTGGTTTGTTTCACCTGCAGTCCAAGGATTGCAGCTATATTATCCAGTTGGTAGAAGGATATCCTGCACATGTCTATTGGGGAGCTCAGCTTCATCATGACCAAAGTCTCGCAAGTATATTGGAGCTTAGAGAACGCTGCTCCTTCTCCCCCACTCCTGTTTCTTCCAATCGCACGCTTTCTTTGGATGCGCTTCCACAGGAATATCCACAGTATGGGACAAGTGACTTCCGTCAACCGGCTTATCAGGTTGCGCTTGCGGATGGAACTCGAACTACGGAGCTAAAATATAGGGGCCACCGTGTTGAACCGGGCAAACCAAAGCTTGAAGGCCTCCCTTCCGTCTATACCGAATCGGATGATGAAGCAACAACTCTCCTGTTGTTCCTTGAGGACCAGCACTCAGGTCTTAAGGCTACACTGCTCTATACTGTATTTGCGAACCACAGCGCTATTGCTAGGTCTACTCTTTTTGAACATAAGGGAAGCGCTGTCATGAATATTGAGCAGGCGATGAGCGCCTCTGTCGACTTCGCCGATTCCAATTATCAAGCTCTCTATCTATCTGGCGCCTGGGTTCGGGAAAGACATATCCAACGCCGCGATCTTGGCCCCGGCGCCATTCGGTTGGAAAGCCGGCGAGGCTCCAGCAGTCACCAAATGAATCCCTTTCTGGCCCTGCTTCGTCCAGATGCAACAGAAGATCGTGGGGATGTGTACGGCTTCAGTCTAATCTACAGCAGCAATTTCGTTGCGCAGGCGGAAGTAGAGCAGTTTAATCAGACCCGTGTAAGTATCGGAATCAATCCTTTTGACTTCTCCTGGCGGCTTGAACCGGGTCAGTCATTCCAGACCCCTGAAGCCGTGCTGGTCTTTTCCGAAGAAGGTCTTGGGGGCATGTCGCGCACCTATCACCGACTCTACCGCACACGTCTGTGCCGAGGAACTTATCGCGACAAGGAACGTCCGATTCTCGTGAACAATTGGGAAGCCACATATTTTGACTTCGACGCCGATAAAATCGAGGCGATTGCCAAAGAAGCGGGACCTCTTGGAATTGAGCTATTTGTTCTTGATGACGGTTGGTTTGGCAAGCGCGACAACGACAACAGTTCGCTTGGGGACTGGTTCGAAGACCGCCGCAAGCTACCTGGAGGTCTCACCGACCTAGCCAAACGGGTTAATGAACAAGGATTACAATTTGGCTTGTGGGTTGAGCCGGAAATGGTATCACCTGATAGTGAGCTGTACCGCACCCATCCCGACTGGTGCCTACATGCGGAAGGTCGGCGGCGGACGGAAGGCCGATCCCAATTGGTGCTGGATCTCTCCCGCAAGGAAGTATGCGATTACTTGTACGAGACGCTGAGCTCCGTATTCTCGATCGCCCCAATTACTTATGTCAAGTGGGACATGAATCGTAATATGACGGAGATTGCTTCGGCTACCGCTACTAGCGAACGTCAAAAAGAAACTGCGCACCGTTATATGCTCGGACTTTATGATCTGCTGGAACGCCTGACCTCACGCTTCCCGGACATCTTGTTTGAAAGCTGTTCTGGTGGAGGTGGACGATTCGATCCCGGGATGCTCTACTATATGCCGCAGACATGGACCAGTGATGACACTGATGCTATTGAAAGATTGGCTATCCAGTACGGCACCAGCATCGTGTATCCGGCCAGTACCATGGGGGCCCACGTATCGAACGTGCCGAACCACCAGGTGGGACGAAACACCTCCCTCGCCATACGTGGCGACGTGGCAATGAGCGGGAATTTTGGCTACGAGCTTGACCTTACTGCATTTACGAATGAAGAAAAAGAGCTTGCTGCCAGACAAATTGCCCAGTATAAAGAAATCCGTTCCCTTGTACAGCAGGGAGATATGTATCGACTTCTTAGTCCGTTTGAGGGCCGAGGCAATACTGCCTGGATGTTTGTTAGCGAAGACCAGTCCGAAGCTTTTGTCGCTTACTTCCGTGTGTTGGCTGAGCCAAATGGTCCTATCCGGCGACTAACTCTAAAAGGACTTGACCCAGCTAAAAAGTATATAATCGAAACCGGGGCAACCAGCAATACTTCAGAACCTGTCGGTGGTACCTTGGCTGAAGATGGCGTCTCCCCCTTCCGTGTGGCGTTCGACGGTGAAACTTTTGGAGGTGACCGTCTAATGAAGATTGGACTTGTTGTCTCGGATCTCACTGGGGATTTTGCCAGCTCTACCTTCCGCCTTAAAGCTATCTCCTGTTAATCATAGTTCAGCCGGTGACGATAAAAAATTAAAACAAGGCAGGTCGATTTTCCGACCTGCCTTGTTTAATAACTTTGTGACCATTTAATAGCATCCTTGATTTTGATTCTCCATATCATATGATCAAAGCCTTTTCCCCAATAATCTTTTAATAAATAATCAGGAGTTCCAAACTTCTTTTCCCATATTTTTTGTGCAATACGATACCCACTATCTAAACAAAATTCTTCTACTCCTCTATCTTTCAACGCCAGATACATTGATTTCAATAATAAATTTCCTACTCCAATCTTCTGGTAGTCAGGGTGAACAAATACAGTTCCTACCTCGCACAAATTTTTTAATGCATCATTGGTAGATTTACTTATAAGTTCACTTGCCGGGCCATATTCAATTGAACCCATTATTCGATCCCCGTCTACAGCGATTAAAAAATATCGTTGCTCACCGTGGCTTTCTAAGTCACTTTCCAAATACGCTCTTTTAGTCTCAATTTCATCCTCTATATCCTCCAGCTTGCTTCCAATACCTTCTTTAGCAAATGTGTCTGTAATCACTATTCTAAACAATTCATTTAACTTTTCGGCATCTTTAACTTTCGGTCTTCTGATTTCTACATCATTCATCTAGATTTCCGCCGACGTACGATTCAGTACAGACCCTATTGAAAGTACACTACTCAGTAGTTCCATTAAACTTGTTATTTCATAAGTGGGTTGAATACCAGACGTATTTGTTTTTCTGGCAGGGTTGAACCAGCAGGTATCAATTCCGTACTTATTCCCTCCTTGAATATCAGAGGTTAAAGAATCGCCGACCATAAGGACCTTACTTTTATCTGAGATGGCTAGCTTGGCAAATGCGTAATCGAAAATACCAGCTTGTGGCTTTTGGCAACCCACTTCTTCTGAAATGATCACCTGCTCAAACACATCACGCAGCGGAGAGAGCTGAATTCTGGAGGTTTGTACCTCTTTGATTCCATTCGTAATAATCGCCAAACGATACTCAGATAGTACGTCACATAGTTCAACCGCTCCGTCCATCAAAAAAGCACCTTCACCCAAATAACGTAAATAAGCAGCACTAAAGGCGTCCGGATTGAAGTCTAGCTTATGGACAGTAAACAATCGTTTAAATCTTTCCACCCGCAACTGTGCCGAGGTAATAAGTCCTTCCTCTGCTTCTCGCCACAACACACTATTAATCTCATCATAGCTGGATTTGTACTCTGTGGCCCCTTGCGGCAATCCAAATTGGGTGAACGTATTATGTAGCGCATGGCTCTCTGCCATTTTAAAATCAAACAGCGTATCATCAACATCAAACAAAATAATTTCGTATTTCAAAACGACTTCCAACCTCCATATCAAATGGAAATAAACTATCATTACAGTATGATCTCTCGGTTATTATACAGAACCTCATTGATCCGTCAAGTCATGACAAAAAGAATGGAGTAATATTTTCTATGAGTTTGAGCCAGTGCGAAGTAACATGCTTCGTGCCAAACTACCACCATAGCGATTTATAAATGAAAGGAGAATGCTAACTCAAGCTGTCCTCGATGCTTCAGTGACAAGCCTAAAGATAAACATTCTCCTTTTAAAATTCAAACTATTTGTTCTCCATTCGTAGATCTTTAGGGTCAACCTGCCATCATCTTCAGGTCTGTTTCCAGTACCGGAATCGACTGTTTTAAAAACCTAGTGATTTTCATTAATCCATTCGGTTAATGTTTGATCAAAATAATGAGGTTCTTCAAACATCGGATTATGGCCACTATGCTCAAAAACCACCTTTTTTACGTTCGTGTAGCTATCATCGACCCGATCCCACAATGAAACAGGCGCGACTAAGTAATCAGTTCTTCCAAGACCAATAAACATGGGCTTATCGACATCTCCCAAGGACTGTATCAAATCTATCTTTCCGAAGGCTTCTCCCCATAAATAATCAATGATAGGCATGTTCGTGTGCACATCATTCCACATATGAGCTGCATCATAGGTATAATCATAAAAACTTTGGGCTCTCATACGTATACACATGTGAACAAATCTTCTGTCGGGATCTCTTTTGATATCATCCTCTAATAAAACAATATCTTTTTCAAAACGTTCTTTTCTGGCTGGACTGGCCGTTTCATAAAAGTATGACAAGCTTTGCCGTTGTCTTTCTTGGCTGTTCGTAGGCGCTGAATTTAATAGCACCACTTTTTCAACATAGTCTGGGTATTGTTTAGCATATTCCAAAGCCATAAAAGCATGCCCGGAATGTCCTAATATGATAAATGGATCTAAATGAAGGCATTGTCTTGCTGTTTCTATGTCTTTGATGACTTTATCCAATGTATAGTCTTCTGGTTTTAAAGCACGAGTCGGTTTTGCAAACCCTCTATGATCTAAGAAAATAAACTGAAACTTTTTATATAAATGGTCTGAAAATATGCGAGGATAATATACACTACTGCCGATCACCAATATCGGCTTTCCGTTACCTCTTATAGTATATTTCAGCTCAAATCCATCACTAATAACTGTTTGATAAGTGCTCATCTTCATCGTCTCCTTTTCTTCTTTAAATCACTCCCTTTCCGTTGTTTAAATCCCTTGTATTCTCCATAGATCGTTCCAGCACTACAACTCACCTCTGAAAGTCTGTTTATTTTATGAGAAAAGTTTAACATGATTTTTTCTAAAACAAAACCGAATTTGGATCTTCTAATCTTGCCGTACAAGTCGGAGATACAAAGTGGCAAAAGGAAATTACCGTAAACTTCAAGCCTTAAGTGTCCTCCAGCAGCAGCACTATACAAGGAACAACCAGAATATTGTAGTGCTTTTAACCAAAGGCATGGCATGAGCCTTTCCTGTGAATGATAAATGAATCGGATATAAAAAAAGAACACAGCCATTAAGGCTGTGCTCTTTTTTTGTGCTTGGCAACGTCCTACTCTCCCAGGACCCTGCGGTCCAAGTACCATCGGCGCTGGAGGGCTTAACGGTCGTGTTCGGGATGGGTACGTGTGGAACCCCTCCGCTATCGCCACCAAACATGAATTTGCCTCGCAAATTCTTCCGTAAGGTTATTCGGTTCATCACAGATTCTATGAATGAATCGCCATACGCTTGTCGTATGTACTTCTACATACCTTCAAGGTTACACCCTGAAAACTGGATCCGAAACTTCATTGCGTCTTATCTTTAGGATAAGCCCTCGACCGATTAGTATTGGTCAGCTCCATGCATTACTGCACTTCCACCCCCAACCTATCTACCTCGTCGTCTTCAAGGGGTCTTACTAATTGGGAAATCTCATCTTGAGGGGGGCTTCACGCTTAGATGCTTTCAGCGCTTATCCCTTCCGTACATAGCTACCCAGCGGTGCTCCTGGCGGAACAACTGGTACACCAGCGGTACGTCCATCCCGGTCCTCTCGTACTAAGGACAGCTCCTCTCAAATTTCCTACGCCCACGACAGATAGGGACCGAACTGTCTCACGACGTTCTGAACCCAGCTCGCGTACCGCTTTAATGGGCGAACAGCCCAACCCTTGGGACCTACTTCAGCCCCAGGATGCGATGAGCCGACATCGAGGTGCCAAACCTCCCCGTCGATGTGGACTCTTGGGGGAGATAAGCCTGTTATCCCCAGGGTAGCTTTTATCCGTTGAGCGATGGCCCTTCCATGCGGTACCACCGGATCACTAAGCCCGACTTTCGTCCCTGCTCGACTTGTAGGTCTCGCAGTCAAGCTCCCTTCTGCCTTTGCACTCTTCGAATGATTTCCAACCATTCTGAGGGAACCTTGGGGCGCCTCCGTTACTCTTTAGGAGGCGACCGCCCCAGTCAAACTGCCCACCTGACACTGTCCTCGTACCGGATCACGGTACCAAGTTAGAACCTAGATACGATCAGGGTGGTATCCCAAGGATGCCTCCCCTCAAGCTGGCGCTCAAGGTTCAACGGCTCCCACCTATCCTGTACAGATCGTACCCAAATTCAATATCAAGCTGCAGTAAAGCTCCATGGGGTCTTTCCGTCTTGTCGCGGGTAACCTGCATCTTCACAGGTATTAAAATTTCACCGGATCTCTCGTTGAGACAGCGCCCAAGTCGTTACGCCATTCGTGCGGGTCAGAATTTACCTGACAAGGAATTTCGCTACCTTAGGACCGTTATAGTTACGGCCGCCGTTTACTGGGGCTTCGGTTCATAGCTTCGCTCTTACGAGCTTACCACTCCCCTTAACCTTCCAGCACCGGGCAGGCGTCAGCCCGTATACTTCGCCTTGCGGCTTCGCACAGACCTGTGTTTTTGCTAAACAGTCGCTTGGGCCTTTTCACTGCGGCCCCCTCGGGCTATTCACCCTACCGAGGCACCCCTTCTCCCGAAGTTACGGGGTCATTTTGCCGAGTTCCTTAACGAGAGTTCTTCCGCGCGCCTTAGAATTCTCTTCTCGCCTACCTGTGTCGGTTTGCGGTACGGGCACCTTCTCCTGGCTAGAGGCTTTTCTTGGCAGTCTGAGATCATGACCTTCGCTACTATAATTTTCGCTCCCCATCACAGCCCAGCCTTACGATGTGCGGATTTGCCTACACATCAGCCTCACTGCTTAGACGGACATCCATCAGTCCGCGTCACTACCCTACTGCGTCACCCCATCGCTCATAGCGGATTACGGTGGTACAGGAATTTCTACCTGTTGTCCTTCGACTACGCCTATCGGCCTCGCCTTAGGTCCCGACTTACCCTGAGCGGACGAACCTTCCTCAGGAACCCTTAGGCTTTCGGCGGATCTGATTCTCACAGATCTTTTCGTTACTCATACCGGCATTCTCACTTGAATGCAGTCCAGCGCTCCTTCCGGTACACCTTCAACCCGCATTCAACGCTCCCCTACCCCTGATGCAAGCATCAAGCCATAGCTTCGGTGGTGTGTTTAGCCCCGTTACATTTTCGGCGCAGAGTCACTCGACCAGTGAGCTATTACGCACTCTTTCAATGGTGGCTGCTTCTAAGCCAACATCCTGGTTGTCTGTGCAACTCCACATCCTTTCCCACTTAACACACACTTGGGGACCTTAGCTGATGGTCTGGGCTGTTTCCCTTTCGACAATGGATCTTAGCACTCACTGTCTGACTCCCGGAACTAAATCTATGGCATTCGGAGTTTGACTGAGCTTGGTAACCCTTGCGGGCCCCGCACCCAATCAGTGCTCTACCTCCACGATTCTTCTTTCCGAGGCTAGCCCTAAAGCTATTTCGGGGAGAACCAGCTATCTCCGGGTTCGATTGGAATTTCTCCGCTACCCCCACCTCATCCCCGCATTTTTCAACATGCGTGGGTTCGGGCCTCCAGTGCGTGTTACCGCACCTTCACCCTGGACAGGGGTAGATCACCCGGTTTCGGGTCTACGTCCACGTACTCATTCGCCCTATTCAGACTCGCTTTCGCTGCGGCTTCAGCTCTTCACCTTAACCTTGCACGGGAACGTAACTCGCCGGTTCATTCTACAAAAGGCACGCCATCACCCGTGATTTTTCCAAAGGAAAATATCATAGGGCTCTGACTTCTTGTAAGCACACGGTTTCAGGATCTATTTCACTCCCCTTCCGGGGTGCTTTTCACCTTTCCCTCACGGTACTGCTTCACTATCGGTCGCCAGGGAGTATTTAGCCTTGGCAGATGGTCCTGCCGGATTCATACGGGGTTTCACGTGCCCCGCACTACTCGGGATCCGTCTCGGAGGGAACAAGTTTTGAACTACAGGGCTTTTACCTTCTCTGGTGGGCCTTTCCAGACCTCTTCATCTAACCGGTTCCTTTGTAACTCCATGTGAGACGTCCCACAACCCCAAGGAGCAAGCTCCTTGGTTTGGGCTAATCCGCGTTCGCTCGCCGCTACTGACGGAATCACTATTGTTTTCTCTTCCTCAGGGTACTTAGATGTTTCAGTTCCCCTGGTCTGCCTCTCACTCACCTATGAATTCAGTGAGTAGTGACTGTCGATGAAGACAGCCGGGTTTCCCCATTCGGACATCCCCGGATCAAAGCTTGCTTACAGCTCCCCGAGGCGTTATCGTTGTTCGCCACGTCCTTCGTCGGCTCCTGGCGCCTAGGCATCCTCCGTGTGCTCTTTGTAGCTTAACCTAGTATTTACATCGTAAATACGATTTGCTTTGAATTTCGGTTCAACACTCACGTGTGAATGAAATTCAAGGCAGCTACCTTTATTTCACTTGTTTACACAAGATCAGCTTAAAGGAATATTCTAAAACGCAATTTCGTTTCGGTATCCAGTTTTCAAGGTGCAATTCGCTTCGTCGAAGCGAAGCCCGATGAATATTTCGGTTCCACACGATGTGTGAATGAAACATTCGTCGAAACTTGAGAGTTTGAACTCTCAAAACTGAGCAACGAGTGAGTATGTTCAGGATATCCATTTCATTCACACGAACGTGATGAACCGAATTGAATATCCG